>JAJFHY010000039.1 GCA_021775375.1 Amylibacter sp.
TTGGCGCAATGTAAACTCTGGTAGAGCCATTGTCATATTCCTTTTCCGGTTTAGCCGCAGCGAGGAGAAGGACATTTGCCCAACCGGTGGAGTTACAGGGATTTCTCCCCCATAACCCGCAAGCCTCGCCTGTGGATTTATCTGGCGGGGTCTATGACGGTTTTTAATTGATGGCAAGAGGTATTTACAGGAAATATGCTCCAAACCATTGAAGAGTGGGCAATTCTAGATTAACACGTCCCACTGAAGAGGGATATATTAGATAAATGGCACAAAAACCAAAGAAAAAAGTAAATGCCAAGAAGCAAAGCCATATTATTGCGTCCATTCGCAATAATTTCATTACCGGTCTTGCCGTGGTGCTGCCTGTTGCTGTCACAATTTGGGCGGTATGGAGCTTTGCAGGCTTTGTTGACGCCAGCGTGCTGCCATTCCTGCCGGCAAAATACAATCCACTAACATATTTTGACATCAATGTACGTGGCATGGGGGTCGTGGTTTTTCTAATATTCACGACTATAATCGGTGCCTTGACTAAGGGTTTGTTTGGCCGCTCTTTGGTACGCGCAGGCGAGAGTTTCGTCGACAGGATGCCTGTTGTGCGTTCTCTTTATAACGGCTTAAAGCAAATTGTAGAAACCGTCGTCAGTCAAAGCAGTAGCTCATTTGAAAAGGCCTGCCTTGTCGAATATCCGCGCAAGGGTATTTGGGCAGTCGCATTCATCTCAACCAGATCCGGCGGAGAGCTTTTAACGAAGACCGGACAAGAAGCCATGACATCGGTGTTTTTACCCACCACACCTAACCCGACCTCTGGTTTTTTATTGTTTGTGCCGACAAAAGACGTAATCGAACTTGATATGACTGTTGAAGAGGCCGCAAAACTTGTGATCTCGGCCGGGCTCGTCATGCCACCGTCAAAAGCAGAAAAGGCCAACGGAAAAGCAAAGGCTGTACGGATGGCAAAAGCTAAAACCGCCAAATGATATCAGCTGCATTTACTGGCTTTTTTACCAGCATTTCGCTGATCTTGGCAATCGGTGCACAAAACGCATATGTCTTACGTCAAGGATTGCTGCGCTCTCATGTTTTTCCACTTTGCTTATTTTGTGCCCTGTCAGATGCACTGTTAATAATAGCCGGAGTTGCCGGTTTTGGCTATATTGTAAACTTGGCCCCTTGGTTGCCAACGGTAATGGCACTTGGCGGTGCCGCATTTCTAATTCTCTATGGCGCAACACGATTATATGCTGTTTGGGTTGGGGAATATGCCCTTAAAATCGGGGGTAACAGCACTACTATGTGGTCAACTTTGGGCGTGGCGGCAGCGCTGACTTGGCTAAACCCGCATGTTTATCTTGATACGTTGGGTCTGATAGGCGCGATTTCCACACAATATATTGAAGTGAACCAAAAATGGGCATTCGGGGTGGCCGCAGTCTTTGCATCTTTTATATTTTTCTTCAGCCTAGGCTATGGCGCGCGGCTGTTAACACCATATATGAAATCCACCCATACATGGCGCATTCTGGATTTCATAATAGGCATAACCATGTTTGCTATTGCCGCTAAACTATTACTGTCACTTACTTAGGGTCTGCCCACCAGACATCAGGCACAAAGCCAGTCCAATCACCATACATCGGTAATGTGTCGGGGAAATGTAGTTCTGACTTATAGGCAATACGTGAACTGACTGTATCCCATAGAGGTATCACGTAACGTCCTGTCGTTAATATGCGATCCAAAGCTTTGACTGCCGCAACAAAATCACTTTGTTCTTTGGCGCTTAGCATTGCATCAATCATCGCCTCTGCCGCAGGGCTGTTCATCCCCATATAGTTACGTGAACCCGGATTGCTTATTCCCTCGGCACCCCAATATAAACGTTGCTCGTTGCCCGGCGATAATGACAATGCACGACGATAATACGTTATATCGAAATCATAGTTATTTGTCCGTTCTGTATATTGAGAGCTATCCACAACCGAAACCCGCACATTAATCCCAAGACGTTTAAGGGCGTCACTGTAGATGTTGATGATCGCTTCATTGCTGGCTGATCCCGCTTTTAACAGAACCTCCATATCGAAAGCATCTCCATTGGTGTCTTTTAAGATGCCATCCTGAATAGTCCATCCAGCTTGGTTTAACAGTTTCTTTGCGTGTCTTAAGTTACTTCGGTTTCGCTCATTACCGCTTGAAATTGGTAGTCTGTAGCCATCAAATGCATCCGTAGGCAACGCATCGGCATATGGTTCCAATAATGTGCGCACCTTTCCAGAAGCAGGTCCGGCGTCCATAGCAAGAACCGAGTTTGAATAAAAAGATGCAATACGTGGTTGCGGAGCACCATTAATAGTTTTGTTGATAAATTCATAATTGAATGCATGCATCAACGCATCTCGCACCCGAATATCTGCAAATTGCTTGTGGCGTGTATTCATCACAAAGCCCCGTATTCCGGATGGACGTTGATGCGGGATAATGGATTTTGTTATTTCTCCGTTCGTTGCCTGTGGGAAATTATAATTCGTATCCCACCTTCCCGCATTCCCTTCCCTATAAAAGCTTATTTCACCTGCTTTAAAGGCCTGAAATACTACATCCGCATCGCTAAAATACTCATAACGGATCTCGTCTAGATTATGGCGGCCTTTATTAAACGCAAGGTCTTTGCCCCAGTAATCCGGGTTTCGTTGGAAACTGATGTATCTGTTAGGCTCAAAATCACCTATTATATAAGGTCCGGACCCAACCAATACATCAAGTGAACTGTCTGAAAAATCCAGTCCTTTCCAGTTGTTCTTCTGCAAGATCGGGCGCAGGCCTAATATCAATGGCAATTCGCGATCCACGGTGTTGAATGTGAACTTTACGGTTCGTGGACCTGTCTGTTCAGCAGTTTCAATTTTCTTCCATGCATTGACATAACGCGGATGACCTTTGCCGGCTAATGTTTCAAACGACCAAAGCACATCTGCAATCGTAACCGGTTCACCATTTGAAAATCTGGCCTCTTCACGCAAAGTGAATGATACCCAATCACGCTCTTGGCCTACCTCTATGCTTTTAGCCAACAAGCCATACAAACCGAACGGTTCATCCCAATTCCGACCCATCAGACTTTCGACAACATGCAGACGTATACCCCATGGCGCACGCCCTTTTAGAATGTAGGGATTGAGCGAGTCAAAGCCACCCGCTTCGCCCAAAACAATTCTGCCGCCCTTTGGCGCATTCGGGTTAGTATAAGGAAGCGCTGTAAACCCCTGAGGTAAAGCGGGTTTTCCATACATTGCGATGCCATAGTTTGATTCTGCATGCGCTATTGTTGCGGATAAAAAGCTAATCGTTGCGAATATGGAAACAATAACGAAAAAGGGTAAGAAGAGTCGTGTCATGTAGGCAACATTCCTTGAATTGAATCACTTTTCAATAGGTTAACAAAGCTATTTGACTGAAATGTCAAAGTTTTTACTTGGAGACTCGCTGTGCAAATTGTATAACAGTCTTACTGCTCGATAGGTTTCTTGCCTGTATGAAACCTGCCTCAATACTTGACGCCCTCCTTGTGAGGGCGTTTTTTTTATGTAGCAAACCAGTAATTCATATTATTCTTTATTTACAATGCGTTACACTTAAGGACTTTATCTCCATTGTTTTTCGCCAAAAAAGGCAGATAGCTTAATTATGAAAGTTTAAGTTTTTTATTTTAAATTCAATCCCCACCCGATTCTATCTCAAATGATCTTAAAAGTTGTTTTAAAAATATATTACAACGTATTCAGCTTCTTAGAACCATTATCAATCAGGCAAAGCCGTAACCCATAATACAACTGCGTCGTCCTGACTTATCGAAATCAGATTATGCCCCATTACAGCATCGTAATAGGCGCTATCACCACGGCGCATTTCCACGGGCTCATAGAATTCTGTGTAAAACATAATAATGCCGGACAATATGTACAAAAACTCTTCGCCATCATGGCGCACCCAACCGGAATATTCGTCAAAACTGCGGGCACGAATTCTGGCGCTATAAGGCAACATTGCTTTATCTTTCAACTCAGGCGCCAACATTTCATGCTCATAGGTACTGGTGATATGCTCCCTGCCCTCACCGGATTTCGTTAAAGCAAGCCGCGCCATCATTTTATCTGATTTTGGTGCCGTGAATAACTGCGGTACAGATATGTTTAATCCGTCAGCCAGCTTTTTCACCGCGTCAAAAGTTGGCGACATCTGTCCGTTTTCAATCTTTGATAAAGTTGAACGTGCCAATCCGGCCTGTTTGGCGGCTTGTTCCAGCGTCCATTTGCGATCTTTACGCAGTTGGCGAACGCGCTGCCCCAGGTTAAGGTTTGTAACCTGCTCCCTTACACCGTTTGCACGTGCGATTGTGATTAAAGTTGGTTCATTTAGATTGCTCATATTGGGCTTCTATCTTAAATCGGTAAAAAATAGCAATCTCTGGGGATGCATTATGACAAAAATAGATATAATTTCCGATCCGATTTGCCCGTGGTGCTACATCGGCAAAACCCGTCTTGACCGCGCGTTAGAGGCGAACCCAACACATGACTTTGTCATTGAATGGCATCCGTTCCAACTTAATCCGGAAATGCCCGCTGACGGTATGGACCGGCGTGAATATCTGGAAACCAAATTCGGTGGTCAGGATGGGGCTATCAAGGTCTATTCGCAAATTGACAAAACTGCCCGTGAAATGGGTTTGGATTTGAATTTTGCAGGTATCAAGCGCACCCCGAATACAATAGACGCGCACCGGTTGATCTTGTGGGCCGGTCTTGAAGGTCTGCAAAATGCCGGAGTGGATCGCATGTTCAAAGCATACTTCAAAGAGGGTCGCGATATTTCAGAACATTCAGTTCTGGTGCGTATCGCAACAGCTGCCGGTATGGATGGCGAAGCCACCAAACGCCTCTTGGAAAGTGACGCCAATATCGAAGACATCCGCACCCGCGACACCAAATCGCGTGAAGCCGGTGTACAAGGCGTGCCGGCCTTTGTCGTCGACAATCATTACGTTGTCAGTGGCGCACAGCCCACTGAAATGTGGGATGGGGTGATTAAGGAAGTCTTGACTAAGGCAGATACATAAAACGCGGATGCCAGATGGGTTTTCCTTTGGTTGGTAAATAGCCTGAAAATTATGGTGAATGTCTGCTATGCGGGGTGGGCGCGCAGCGCTCATTTGGCAGTTTTTGCGTGATGATAATTTTAGAGTTTTCACCTTACTTTATCATAGTAAAGACACTACTTGCCCTTTCACATTCCAATTGCACCGTTGGGCATAGGTCAACTGTTTGAAAGCCATAGGCTCACCTCCTTTGTTTGCATAAAAGAGGTTAATTCATTCAGCTGACCACTTTAAGCCCCGGTGCAATTGGAATGTGAAAGGGCAATACGTAATTTTGATAACTCAATTATTATCAATAACATAACCCCCTGTCCCAACTGGGACACCCTTTATTTAGCTTTAGCCAGCACCGCTAAATCACGCGCTATAATATACGCCCCTTTGACTTTTTTATCATCATTTGCCCAATCACGGCGCACCACAATTTTATTGTCTTTAACTTTCGCCGTACCGCGTTGATCATGTAAAAATTCAACCAACCCTTCCGGACGCGCAAATTTATTGTTTCGGAACTGCATGACGACACCTTTGGGGCCGCCATCCAGTTTTGAAATACCGGCCGCACGACACATGCCTTTAATCCGCACGATGCGGAGCAACATATTGACCTCGTCGGGCAATTTACCGAAGCGATCTATCAATTCAGCGGCGAAACCTTCCAGTTCGACCTTTTTGGCAAGACTTGACAGTCGTCGGTAAAGCCCGAGACGCACATCCAGATCGGTTACATAATCGGCGGGGATCAGAACTGGTACACCCAAATTGATTTGTGGTGACCAATGTTCTCCGCTATCGCTGAGGCCTTCCATTTCACCGGCTTTCATCTTGGCGATCGCCTCTTCCAACATTTCTTGATAAAGTTCAAAGCCCACTTCACGTACATGGCCCGACTGTTGGTCGCCCAAAATATTACCAGCCCCACGAATGTCCAGATCTTGACTGGCCAGCGTGAAACCTGCCCCCAAGCTGTCCAATGACCCAAGTACCCGCAGACGTTTTTCTGCATTCTTTGTCATACGCTGGCGCGGTTTCGTCGTCAGATACGCATAAGCACGTGTTTTTGAACGCCCGACACGGCCTCTGATTTGATAAAGCTGTGACAGGCCGAACATATCGGCACGGTGGATTATCATCGTGTTGGCGGTGGGAATATCCAGACCACTTTCAACAATCGTTGTGGCCAACAAGACATCATATTTGCCGTCGTAAAATGCATTCATCCGGTCATCCAACTCACCGGCAGGCATTTGTCCGTTGGCGACGACATAGGTCAGTTCCGGCAGCTGATCCTTAAGGAACTGTTCTATATCGGGAAGGTCTTTGATGCGTGGCACCACATAGAAACTCTGACCACCCCTGTAATGCTCGCGCAATAAAGCCTCACGGATGGTGATACTGTCAAATTCGCTAACATAGGTGCGAATTGCCAAACGATCGACAGGCGGCGTACCGATAATGGATAGCTCTCGGACACCAGAAAGTGACATTTGCAAGGTGCGCGGAATAGGTGTGGCTGTCAGTGTTAATACATGCACATCCGAGCGCAGCTGTTTCAGGCGCTCTTTGTGATTAACACCAAAATGTTGTTCTTCATCAATCACCAGCAAACCAAGATTGCTGAATTTAATGGTCTTGGCCAAAAGCGCATGAGTGCCGATGATAATCTCAACAGCCCCATCCGCCATAGCCTGTTTTGTAAGGGCTGCCTCTTTTGCACTTACAAAACGCGATAATTGTTTTACACGAATACCCGTATTACGGAAGCGTTCCTCAAATGATTTTGTGTGTTGGCGGGCAAGAAGAGTTGTAGGGGCAACTACTGCGACTTGGGTGCCTGAGCTGGCTGCGACATATGCCGCACGCAGGGCCACTTCGGTTTTGCCAAACCCGACGTCACCGCATATCAGTCTGTCCATTGGCCGACCAGCGGCCATATCTTCCAACACATCTTCGATTGCGTTTAGTTGATCGTCGGTTTCGGTATAAGGAAAACGCGCACAAAAACTATCCCAGTGATCATGTGGTGGCTCCATCACCTCGCCTTTGCGCAACATGCGTTCAGCGGCAATGCGGATTAGCTTATCGGCCATCTCGCGAATGCGCTCTTTCAGTTTGGCTTTTTTGGCCTGCCACGCACCGCCACCCAGTCGATCCAAAAGACCTTCTTCATGGCCGTAACGACTAAGCAGTTCAATGTTTTCAACAGGGATAAACAGACGGTCATTGTTGGCGTATTCCAACAGGATGCAATCATGCGGTGCCCCTGCCGCCGTAACCGTTTCCAACCCTTTGTAACGCCCTATTCCATGATCCAGATGCACAACCATATCACCGGGTGTCAGACTTGTGGCTTCGGTCAGGAAGTTTTCAGCCTTGCGTTTGCGTCTACCCGAACGGATTAGGCGATCACCCAACACATCTTGTTCGGAAATAACCGTAATCCCCTTGGCCTCAAACCCGTGTTCCAGAGGCCAAACCGCAAGTGATAGGTTGCCCTTTTTGTCGGCAACGTCTTTCCAGTGGCCAATGTTGATAGCGCCGGTTGTGTCGTGATCTTCAAGCAGTCCAGACAGTCTTTCGCGCGCGCCATTAGAGAATGAAGCAATCAATACCTGTCCGGTTTTGCGCTTTTCTTTTATATGATCAGCCAGTGAGCCAAACAAGCTGAGTTGCTCTTGCTGACGTTCGGGCGCAAAATTACGCCCGATACGTCCGCCTGCATCTATCACGTTCGGGCCAGTACCCTGCGACAACACCATAATCTGACGGATTTTATGTTTGCTGATAGCTTTTTCAAATGCCGGATCATCCAGATATAATAAATTCGGCGGACATGGCTTATATACGCTGTCCATACGGGATTTATTTGCCAAGGCTTCATATCGTGCGTCATATTGATCGGCAATGGCATCCCAACGGGCTAATCTGGCAGGCGTGCAGCGGTCATCCAGAAACACTGTGGCATCAGGGATATAATCGAATAATGTTTCCAAACGCTTGTGAAAATACGGCGTCCAATGTTCGACACCTTGGTATTTACGCCCAGCACTTACACTTTCATAAAGCGGGTCATCTGTGCCCGCTGCACCAAATTCGTGCCTATAATTCCGCCTAAAGCGTTCAATCGATGCTTCATCCAAGATAACTTCCGATACCGGAGCCAGCTCAATGCGGGTCAGTTTTGCGACAGTTCTTTGTGTTTCCACTTCAAAGCGGCGCGCCCCGTCGAGCACATCGCCAAATAAATCCAGTCGCACAGGGCCACTATCGCCGGGTGGAAAAACATCGATCAACCCACCGCGGATAGCATAATCACCCGGTTCCATCACAGTTGGAGATTGCGTAAAACCCATGCGTGTGAAAAAATTGCGTAATTCTTTTTCGTTCAACTGTTTTCCGACAGTAGCGGTAAAACTGGATTGCTGAAGAATATCACGCGCAGGCACATATTGTGTTGCCGCATTAACAGTCGTTAACAGGATGAACGGACGATCAAACCCGTCCGCCAGTGTGGCCAAAGTTGCCATCCGTGTAGCGGAAATTTCTGCATTAGGTGAAATGCGGTCATATGGCAGGCAGTCCCACGCCGGAAATGTAAATACAGCAACATCGGGCGCAAAGAATTTTAAAGCCGTTAGCGTTTCTGCAAGGCGTGTATCATCACGGGCAATATGAATGACCGGTGCATTTGATTTGGCTAGATGCTCTGCTAAAAGGCGTGCATCATAGCCTTCCGGTGCACCGCCGACAGTTACAAGATTAGGATTATGAGGCATAGTTTCCATAAATGGGGAGCTACCTTAGGTCTGCATGCGCATCAACCGTTTATAATTGTTCCAGATAGGGGCGTATTTCCAAAAATAATGCCCATAACATTGACGTAAAAATAAATGTGATTGCCAATGCCGCCTTTAACCAGCGTTGTCTGCCGTAAATCTTGCATAAAACATCCCAGCTTTCAGGTTTATTCTGCAAACGGTATGATAATTGTATGCCCATGGCACCCATTATCACCATAGGAAATGCAATAAAAAAGACGCCTTGCAATATGGCAACCCCATTCCAGAACCCCATGGTCGCAAAAGATGCGAGTACAAAACTTGTCATTAGAACCAGAATTGTTCCAAAGTGATTGAAATCACGCGTCATTGTCCGAATATAAATATCCAAAAGGGCCAATGCATCTTGTTTTGCCCGTTCATCACCACGCTTCGCTGCCCGCATCGTGTCAGCGGGAATGCCCAATGTCCACTGAATAGCGCGAACCCAAACAATTGCCACAAGCAACCAGTACCATGGGTTATCGAACCCATTTGCGGTCATTATTTCTGCGTACATTCAGGCACCTAACATTCATATATTGCCCCTTACTACGGGGATTTGTCTGCGATTCCAATAAACAGGAGCTCTTTTTCCTTGAAGTTAAGTCAAATTTTAGGCAATTCGGCGTCAAGAACCTGTAAGGATCCATTATGACGCACAGTTTTTCACAATTTCCCGCTAATCGCCCACGCCGTTTACGTCGTACCGACTGGATGCGCAACTTGGTGCGTGAAAATATTTTGACCCCTGCTGATTTTATCTGGCCGATATTTGTGATGGAAGGAAATGATGCTTCTGAACCGGTGCCGTCGATGCCAGGAGTTTCGCGCATGACGATTGATCGTGCTGTAATTGCTGCGAATGAGGCTGCAAATCTGGGCATACCTGTTGTAGCCCTTTTTCCATATACACCTACAGAGCTAAAATCATCGTCATGCGATGAAGCATTTAATCCTGATAATCTGGTTAATAAAGCCACCCGCGCGATTAAAGCGGCAGTGCCGGATATTGGAATTATGCTGGATGTGGCACTTGACCCTTATAATTCCGATGGCCATGACGGCATAGTCAAAGATGGCATTATATTGAACGATGAAACACTTATGGTCTTGGAACGTCAGGCGTTAACCCACGCAGACGCCGGAGCGGATATTCTAGGACCATCTGATATGATGGATGGGCGTATAGGCGTTATTCGGCGTGCCCTGGAACAAAATGAATTCCCTGACGTTGCAATCATGTCTTACTCGGCGAAATTTGCATCAGCTTATTATGGCCCATTTCGCGATGCAGTCGGTGCAACAGGAGCTCTAATAGGCGGTAAGCACACTTATCAAATGGATGCGGGCAATTCCGATGAGGCTATGCGAATGATATCTCGTGATTTGAACGAAGGTGCTGACATGGTCATGGTCAAACCGGGCCTGTCATATTTAGACATATGCCAACGCGCGACAACAGAGTTTAATGTGCCAACATTCGCTTATCAGGTCAGTGGTGAATATGCGATGATAGAGGCGGCCTCGGCTAACGGTTGGATAGACCGTGATAAGGTTATTCTTGAAAGCCTCTTGGCATTTAAACGCGCTGGATGTGCCGGTATTCTTAGCTATTATGCATTTGAAGTTGCGGAAAAGATGATTTCTGCCGATTAAGCACAAAATACCAAGCAAAAACACGCTTATTTGTATGTATTATGGTGACAGCATACCAAATATAGCTTAAAATGATATCAGAATTCGGCATTAGACCGTAATGAGTAGGCAATTACAGGAGCAACACCTATGACTAATTGGACCCGGCGGGGTTTTATCGCAACAGCTGGTGCATCTTTGACATCGGCTTGTGCTGGCGGCACAAGCAGCAATGCGCGTTTTAAAATCGATGCTAACGTTGACGCAGCACTTCGGCAAATGGAAGCTGAAATTCCATTTACAACGTCACTGGTTGACCGCGCAGCTGGTATGCTGGTCATGCCCAAAATCACCAAAGGCAGCTTTATCTTTGGCGGCGCTTATGGCGAAGGATCTTTGTTAGTCGGCAATGCGCCTGTGGATTATTATAACACCGTTGCGGGGTCATGGGGACTTCAAATTGGCGGCCAACAAATTTCGCAGGTTCTGTTTTTCATGGATGAAAATGCGTTGCAAAACTTCCGCTCGAAATCAGGCTGGACGCTGGGTGCCGATCTTGAATATACTTTAATTGATAATGCGGATGCCGCCGGTCTTGATACAAATACAATAAGCGATGGTGTCTACAGCGTAGTCTTTGGACAGGCAGGTCTGTTGGTGGGCGTTTCATTAGAAGGCTCTAAATACAACAGAGTTGTAAGATAACTATAAGAGAATGTTTAAGGGCGGTTTTATACCGCCTTTTTATTAACGTTAATACACTCTTTACTTCTATATTGCATTTATCGCCTCTTGTAGTACTTCCCCAGATTACTGTTGCCACGATATTGTCAATTACAGTGTAGGCTGTCAGGCAATGCTGGTTTATATCGGAGATGATTTTGACATTTTTGTTTCGCTGGTTGATGCGCGGTTTTGTGTTAATGCTTTTACTGGCAGTTGCGGGGGGCTTGCTGGCCTATTATTTCGCAACGCGCTCCCTGCCCGATTACAATGCAAGTTATGATATTTCCGACATCCAAGAACCTGTTGAAATTGTTCGTGACACGAATAACGTTCCACATATTCTAGGCCAGAATGATCATGATGTTTATTTTGGGCTTGGATTTGTCCATGCGCAGGACCGTTTATGGCAAATGACGATGCTGCGACGAACGTCACAAGGACGATTGTCTGAATTATACGGAGAACGCACAGTTAACATAGATGAGTTTATTCGCAGACTTGATCTTTATGCTTTGGGACAATCTTCTTACAGTTTTCAGACCGAGGATACAAAACAAGCTCTGAACGCATATGCGCAGGGTGTGAATGCATGGATGAGAACAGTAAATGAAAATGCATTAGGGCGCGGTGCCCCAGAGTTTTTTCTATTTTCCAAAAATATATCACCTTGGAGTCCCGTTGACAGCCTGGCAATTATGCGTCTGATGGCCTTGCAGTTGGACAGTAATCTTAGAAATGAAGTATTGCGCGCTCAGGTGTCATTAACCGTTGGGAATGATTTGGTTAAGGATATTATGCCAGATGCGCCTGGTGCCGGTGTTATTAGTTTACCCGAATATTCACAGATATTTCCCGCTACAAAAATGCAATCACAGTTTGCAAAAAACATCTATGATCCTTTGGACCCAGTACGCCCTGCGAAGATGGGTGGTGCATCAAATGCGTGGGCTGTTTCAAAAAAACGTGCGGCGGCTAATGCGCCGTTACTTGCGACAGATCCCCATCTTGGCCTAAGTGCACCATCTATCTGGATGTTAGCCAATTTAGAATTTCAAAACACAGGTATCGTTGGTGGCACCATTCCCGGAATACCGGCAGTCTTAGCGGGCCGGTCTCGTGATTTTGCATGGGGGGTAACCAGTTCATATCTGGATAATTTGGATGTTTATATTGAAAAGCTAAATCCGGAAAACCCAAATGAGTATTTAACGCCATCAGGGTTTAAGCCATTTAAAACCAAAAGTGTTATTATAAACGTAAAAGACGGTAAGAGCCGAACAATAAAACTGCTAAACACTGAAAATGGTCCGGTTATTCCTGCCAAGCATTATTCATTGGGATCAATAACACCCGAAGGTCATGTGACATCCATACGCTGGAGTGCTTTGGAGGCGAATGACATCTCGATGTCAGCAGCCATTGAATTAATGCGCGCAAAATCTGTTTTTCAGGCGCGAAAAGCAGGCCGCAAGTTCACCGCCCCATCACAAAACCTAATCCTTGCCGATAAAAACTCAATCTCACTTCAAATGATTGGCAAAATGCCCAAGCGCATGCCTAACCACGTTAGTTCTGGGCGTATTCCGTCCCAAGGTTGGTTACCACAAAATCGCTGGGATGGATATTTCGATTATACGGAAAACCCATATGAGCTTAATCCTGAAAGCGGTATTGTCGCCAACACGAATAACAAATTAACCGACGATGAATTTCCTAATCATGTCAGTTACCTATGGGGCGACACGCAACGTATTAACCGCCTGACAAAACTACTGAATACCCGCGCGGTTCATACACGTGAAAGCTTTATTGATGCACAGAATGATACGGTATCATTCACGGCAAGATCGATATTACCACTTATCGCAAAAGAGTTATGGTTTTCCGGTGAGAACGCAGCTTCTGGTACAGCAGAGAAATTACAACAGACTGCATTAAAACTGTTGTCAGGATGGAATGGGGAAATGGATAAGCATCTGCCCGAACCTTTGATTTATGCCGCGTGGCTACGTAATCTGCAACATCGTCTGGCTTTCGATGAGCTGGGTCCATTAATTGATCGTTTTCCACGCCCTGATCCGGTTTTTATTGAGCGCGTCTATCGAGACATTGATAATGCTGCGCAATGGTGTGACATTCGCCCCTCTGCCCGTATTGAAACCTGTGCAGATATTGCGCGGATTGCATTGGATGACGCTTTATTGGAATTAACTGAAAAATACGGAAAACGTATTGATAGCTGGCGTTGGGGCCAAGCGCACCAAGCATATCAGGATCATGAAATTCTGGGGAAGGTCCCATTTCTTAGCTGGTTTGTGAATATTCGGCAGGAAACCAGCGGCGGTGACAACACATTACAACGTGCCCGAACTACCGGTACAGGTGATAATCCATATGCTAATGTACATGCTGCAGGATTTCGCGCAATAATTGATTTTGCTGATCCAAACAGTTCATTGTTTATTATTTCCACCGGGCAATCCGGCCATCCTTTTTCAAAACATTATGATGATTTGGCACAGTTATGGCGTAGAGGTGAGTATATTCCAATGTCGCTAGACATTGACTTGGCACGCGGTGGCGCGGTCGGCGTGACGATGTTACAACCAAAATAAGGTTAAGAACACGGAGTTTCGTTCTTATTATCGGCTGCCTTCAATGTTGCCACAACTTCTTCAAACAGATTGATTTCACTCACTGATTCAAGTTGCTCAGGCCAATCAATTTTAAGTTTTGGGTTATTTTTCAGTTTTTGGATATTATCAGACATAATATTCTCCCACACTCGTTACGACTTACTACACATGTGTCTAAAAACGGCGAACACTTGTTCACATTAAGGCACATAAGTTCAAACTATGTTTTAATTGTGTCAATATTATGGCGGCTGTTTAAAGTTAAAGCGTGGATCATAAATACAAGATCAAGGTTCTTAAATCTTTTGGAATTGAGCTGCCTGCTTTGCTGTCCATGTCACTGTAACATCAAAACCAATGTCAATTTGGTCTTCTTTATCCACAACATTTTGATTAAACAGCCATGCACGTCGTTTACCTTCGGAAAAAGACAATTTAACAATTTCAGTTACAGTTGGTTCTAAAAGATTTTGCTCGATGGCTTCTAACAAACCTTCAAGTCCCATTCCCGTAAGTGCAGAAGTCATAACAATATTATTGTTACGTTCAGTTGCTATATCCAATTGCTGTTTCTGAACTGGATCAAGCATGTCTATCTTGTTCCAAACTTCCACAATAGACTGTTGTGCATCTTCTTTAATGCCCAATTTTGTCAGGATATCCATTACGTCTTTTAATTGCTCATCAGATTCCGGATGGGAAATATCACGGACATGAAGGATAAGATCCGCATCTAAAACTTCTTCTAATGTAGCGCGAAATGCTGCTACCAGTTCTGTTGGAAGATCTGATATGAAACCAACTGTGTCCGACAGTATAATTTCACGACCTGATTCCAATTTTACCGCACGCATAGTCGGGTCAAGTGTGGCAAAAAGCATATCTTTTGCCATCACTGACGCCCCGGTTATACGGTTGAAAATCGTAGACTTCCCAGTATTGGTATAACCGACAAGTGCAACAATCGGGTAAGGTATTTTTTTACGTGCTTCACGGTGCAATGACCTCGTTTTAACAACTTTTGCAAGTTGTCGCTTTAAACGAACAATAGCATCATCGATAGCACGCCTGTCTGACTCGATTTGTGTTTCACCAGACCCGCCAATAAACCCTAAACCGCCACGTTGGCGTTCCAAGTGTGTCCAGCTGCGTACAAGTCGGGTTTTTTGATAGGATAGATGTGCAAGATCAACTTGTAACACACCTTCACGCGTTGCGGCACGATCACCAAAAATCTCTAGTATAAGACCCGTACGGTCCAGTATTTTCACGCCCCATTTTTTTTCTAAATTGCGTTGCTGGATCGGAGATACAGGACCATCTATGATGACTACTTCAATCTCGTTTACCTCAAAGATTACCGCAAGTTCTTCCAGTTTACCCTTGCCAAATAGCAAACCGGCCTGACGCTTTTTAAGCGGGACAACTGCGCTGTGGACAACATCAAGCCGTAACGCATGCGCAAGCGAAACCGCCTCGGCCAAGGAATGATCCGGCGAACGGCGGCTTTGTGATTTCCAAATGTCTGGATGTAATACGCTTACGCGGGTAATGTCAGGCGCGTCTATTCTCCGTCTCCGTCGTATAGAACAACTGCTTGCGCCGGCATAATAGTAGAGACAGCGTGCTTATAGACAAGTTGTGATTGACCATCACGGCGCAACAAAATGCAAAAGTTATCAAACCAAGTGATCACACCTTGCAATTTTACACCATTGATCAAGAAGACAGTTACGGAGTTTTTTTCCTTGCGAACGTTATTCAGGAATGCATCCTGTAAGTTAGCTTTATCGGCAGCCATTTATCCCAGCTTTCGTTATTGGCCTGAATTTGCACAGGCAGTTTCTTTTTATCAGCGTGATACTAGACAGCAATTTTGGATTTTCCAGTGCAAAGCAACCGTTTTAATCACTTTTAGGGTAAATAAGTGCCATTAACGCCAGTAATTTGGATTAAACAGTGCAATTACAGCCACTGTTTCCAGTCTTCCAAGAATCATAGCTACACAAAGTATCCCTTTGGCCATGTCAGTCAATTGGGCGTAACTTGCTTTATTTTCCAAAGCAATGTGAACCAATGGCCCCGTGGTCGTAAATCCAGACGTTGCAAAAGCCAATGCACTTATAAAATCTATTCCCGTTAGAGTGAGTGCCAGCATTATGATGCCTAATGTAAAGACAAAGACCATCAGGAATATCCATGCAACAAAGGCACCTTCCCGTCTTATAGAGCGCCCACGCTGCCCCGCGCCACCCACAGAGTGTGGAAAGCTTAACCGTTCCATTTCGCGAAGACCGTGTTTGTACAGCGCATAAATTCTTAAAAGCTTAATACCGCCAGCCGTTGTAGCCACACCTCCGCCTAAACAGGCCAAACCGATAAATATTAAACCGGGCGTATTCAATCCAGACCAGTATTGTGAAGCTTCCCAAGATTTGCTTACGAAACCCGTAGTCGTCAGAAATGACATAACAGTAAAAACACCACCCCAAAGTGAGGCAATGGCGGATAGATTATCCGGTTGATCACCTAACTGTATCGATGCAAACCAATGCCGGATGAATAGTAGCAAGGGTATTAATGTAATACATAATAATGTCTGTGTAATTTCTTTATCGTGCCTGAAACTTTGCCAGCTATCCTGCTCGCGCCCTGATAAAAATGTATTTCTGGAGACTGCAAAAAAGAGAAACATGAACATAACTGCTTCAGTGATAAAACCTCCTTGAGCATCTGCAAGCCCGCCAATAGGGGATATACCACTGGTTGATAAAACTGACATTGCATGACAGACAGCCACCAGAACCCGTTCACCCAAGACTATCAACACAAGAGATAAAACAATGGTAAGCAATAAATATATTGGGAATATTTGCGTTGAAAACCTATTTAAGCGTTCGGATACTTCTGCTCTTTGCATTTGAGATACAGCAGCTTTGCGATGGCGCTGTAATGCATAAATTTCAAATCCACCCATATTAAGTGGTGCAAATATTGCCATGGCGACTACCAATATCATAAAACCACCTAGCCAACCAACAAGTGCCCGCCACAAATGAAGTGGTTCAGATATAGATTTTGGATCGTCGAAAAGACTAGCCCCAGTCGTTGTCAAACTGGATAGCATTTCAAAATAAGCTTGAAAAAATGTAATGCTTTTAACCAATTGGGCCATTGGCATCGCAAGTAAGAGAGGAAGTATAGCGTAGGCACCAAGCATGGTAAGCAAATGCGCGCTCGCCGAGGCCCCTTTTGCCTGCCTGCGCGTGGCAATCCCGACAATGGCAGTCAATATACTTAAGAGGGTTGCATTGTAAAAAAACGTTCGTGCTGTCAACCAATCTTCCAGCCGTATTGCATGCAACATTGGAATGTACATTGCGACGCATGAAAGCCCCATTAGAATAACAAAAAATGGAAAGTCTTCGAACGTTTTCATGGCATCAGAAGAAGTCTACTTGGACTTGGAACAATGTCTCTACTTTTGCCACATCTTCCGATAAACAAAAAATAACAACTGTATCCCCATCTTCAATCTTTGTGTCACCGTTCGGGCGCAGTACATTCTCTCCCTTTTGAACGGCTCCTAACAATGCACCTTCTGGGAAATCAATATCTCGTACTTTCATTCCCGCAATTGGTGAGCTGTTTAAAACCTGTGCTTCAATAACCTCGGCTTCCGCATCACCTATTGAATAAACATTTTTCACACGACCATGTCGAATATGGCGTAATATAGAGGATACTGTTGTTGCTCTAGGATTTATAAATGCATCTATTCCCAAGGCGTCTTTCAGTTCGGTTAACGATGGATCATTAACCAATGCAACAGTCATCGGGACACCTTCTGCTTTGGCACGTGCGCAGCCAAGCATATTGGTTTTATCGTCAGATGTCAGCGCAAGTAAGGCATCAGCCTGACCGATATTTGCCTCATGCAACATTTCCATATCAAGACCATCACCATGCAAAACAATTGTACGTACAAGTGCATCCGCTGCGCGTTCCGCACATTCGCGGTGCATTTCTATCATTTTTGTTCTGATACGTTCGCCACTTTGTTCAAGTGTTTGCGCAACACGTAATCCAACATTGCCGCCACCTAGAATTATTATTCGCTCGCGCTTTTTAACCGTTTTTCCAAAAATCTCTAAACCACGTGATAAATCTTCACTGTGTAGGATTATATAGATCTGGTCATTGTCAAATAGTTGATCATCCGGTCTGGGCGTAAATAATCGCCCGTTGCGTCGTATTCCGACAACTACGGCACGTAATGTTGAAAACAATTCTGATAACTGTCGCAATGGGGTCTTTAAAACCGGACAATCCTCATCTAACTCAATTCCAATTAACTTTGATTTGCCCTCTAGAAATGGTTCTGTATCAAACGTGCTTGGCGATTCAATTTGTTGCAATGCAGTTTTTGCTACCTCCAATTCTGGCGAAATTACCACATCAATTGGTAGGTGGTCTCTTTGGTAAAGTTCAGAATAGATAACGTCCAAATAGGATTGTGCACGCAGCCTTGCAATCTTGCGCGGTATTGTGAAAACCGAATGGGCGACTTGGCAGGTTACCATATTAACCTCATCTGAAAATGTCGCGGCAATGATCATATCCGCATCATTAGCCCCTGCGCGCGCCAGAACATCCGGATAAGATGCAAATCCGGTAACACCACCAACATCCAGTGTATCAGTCGCACGCGCTACCAATTCTGCATTGTTATCAACAACTGTCACATCATTTTTCTCTGATGACAGGTGACGTGCAATTTGCCAACCAACTTGGCCCGCTCCACATATGATGACCTTCATGCCGGTCTCCTAATTATGGCGCTAACATGAGCGCACAACCGTGATTTAGTCGCAAATT
>JAJFHY010000040.1 GCA_021775375.1 Amylibacter sp.
CAAAATTTCTAAGTCAAAGTATTATTATAGATATACGTCAAAAACAAAATGGGTATTCTTCGAAAAAGCATTACCGAAAATGCTTTAGCGCAATCGAAACAACGGTTTCGATTTGCGTTCCTAACCCAAAAAACACTGGTAATCTGACCAGCCTGTCTGAAACTGCGTTTGTTATCGGTAAGTCATTATCTGCGCGGCCTATTTGGCCATATTTCATTCCAGCAGGTGCTGAATGAAGCGGTATATAGTGAAAAGGTGTAATAATACCTGCAGTGCGCATGTGCGATATAAATTGATCACGATCTTTTGCATCGCGCAGCAATAGATAAAACATGTGGCCGTTTCCTGTCGTATTTTCAGGCACAACAGGCATCTGAACTCTTCCTTCCATTTCGAGTTGGCGGAAGGCTTTTTGGTAGCGTTCAAATATAGCTAAGCGTTTTGCATTGATTTCATCTGCCATTTCCAATTGTGCACAAAGAAAGGACGCAACCAGTTCACCGGGAAGAAACGATGAGCCAATATCAACCCACGTATATTTATCTACCTGACCTCTTATAAAACGGGATCTATTTGTTCCTTTCTCACGTATGATTTCAGCCCGTTCAATTAATTCAGGGCGATTAATGGTTAATGCTCCACCCTCACCGCTTATTAAATTCTTTGTTTCATGGAAACTGAAAGCAGCCATATCGCCCAGACTGCCACACATCTTGCCCTTGTATGTAGAGCCAAGTGCCTGTGCCGCATCCTCTACCAGAATAAGATTATTTTCGCGCGCAATTTGCGCAAGTGGCTCCATATCTGCTGGAAATCCGGCATAATGAACGGCGAAAATTGCACGTGTGCGATCATTTACCGATGCTGCAACCTTTTTAGGATCAATATTCAGAGTTTGCGCGTCAATATCGACAAAAACCGGGATCGCACCACGCAAAACAACCGCATTGGCTGTAGAAACAAATGTGAATGACGGCATAATTACTTCATCTCCGGGTTGGAGATCACATAAGATGGCTGCCATTTCCAGAGCTGCGGTGCATGAGTGTGTTAATAATGCAGATGGTGCCGTTGTAAGGTTTTCAATTAGCTTATTACACCGCTTTGTAAAATATCCATCACCGGAAAGCTGGCCCCGTTCAATTGCTTCCTTCAGGTATGTAATTTCATTGCCAACAAGTGAAGGTTGGTTAAACGGAATATCTTGCATCAATTCGTTCCTTTATGAACAATCAGGCTATATAAGCTTTGTAATTATTATTTTACAACCTCGCACAATTGGAGCGTAAAACACCACTGTGTCAAGATTTAGAATACCGCTAGAATTGATTATAAAATGTAATGCACACGAACTTACACAATCACAACAATCTGGTCATTTACGCAAGACATTAAAACGCAAGCTAAATAGTTTTTCCGCTAGATGGGTAGGTCACTAACTTTCAAAAGGCCACGGGCCCAATCGTTTAACGCTTTGATCTGTAATGGTGCGTCAGAACTGGAAACTTCTACATCAGGACCTGTGAACGATTGATTATCTTGTGTTACCCAGATCAAATGCCCTGCAAGCACATCCGCATCTTGGCGTGTTAGTTCAAGTGTAATTCTTAAATCAAATTTGTCACTATCCACATCCTGATTTGTCATGATTACCTTTAGTGAACCCGTTTGCTTTAACAACGCCTCTTTCACAGCATTGCATGCGGCTACAGCCGTTTTAGTGTCATCACATTGCAAAGAGATGCACTTTAATGGTGCACTGCCTGCCTCAACAGGTGCTGCCAATAACAATGCAAACAAAGATATAAACATGAGTGGTTTATTCAAAAAACTATTCCTTGTTTCATGTTGCCCGAATCAATTTTGGATCCAGCCCAGTTTCTACTTTGGAAACAATAACCTATAATTATTGCAGATAACCAATTCCACTAAATATAATCAATATTCTTCGCATAAAATTCCTGAAATGGGCCAATAACAGCCTGCCCGCTATTAAGCCCATAGAACAAAGGGGCTTTTCGCATTTGAATAATTTTACCTGAAAAAACTTGTCAAAATCTGGGCTATTTCATGGCATATTGCTTTACACATCCAACAGTGACCGTTAAATTGTAATTTGAATATTTATATTTGTTTGGAGTAATGAGTATGCGGAATAATTTTAATTTCAAAAAGACCCTTCTTTTCTGCACGACAGCTGCCGGTTTGACATTCGCAACAGCGTCGAATGCAGCAATATTTAGTATGACTGATATTCTTGACGGTACCGAAGGTTATTTCGGTTTCAGTCAATTTCACGATCAATCTAGTTGGCGTATGAACGGTGCTATTATAGAGGATCCTGCTGTGCTGAATTCCGGCGGTTTCTGGAACAGTGATACCGGCAACATCAGATTTGGTTTTAGCCTTGCTAACGGCGGCAGTGTTGAAGCTAGTGGTGATTTGGACACCAATGCCCTAGGCAGCGGAGATATAACCGGTGTGAACGGTTATATTGAAATGAAATTTGCCGGAGCATCTAACATTGCTGATGGTTTATACAGATTCTTCTTCGAAGACGCTATCTTTTCAACCGGTGGTGCTAACAGTTACGACTCTGCCGATAGTCACATCAGCTTATGGGGTGATTTGGGAAATTATGACGCGCAGGGTTGCGGTTCTACTGGCCAGCTAACCTGTATAGGCGCTGATCTTCGGTTGCAGCTTGGCGCCACGCTAAATCAAGAGCCATCACCTGTTCCATTGCCAGCTGGTGGCATTTTGCTGTTGACCGCACTTGGTGGTCTGGTCGGTGCACGTAAAGCGAAAAAACGTAAAGCGGCATAAAGCTGATTTTAAGAGTGTTTTTAAAGGGCCTTCAGTAATGAGGGCTTTTTTTCATTACCACAAAGCATTTAATCAATAGGCAAGTTCATTTAATGTACGAAAGGGCACTCAGTTGAATGCCCTTTAATAAATTTTCAAATCTGTCAGTGGTTATTTCTGTTTACGCCAGCGTGTTACAGCACCAATACCGGCAAGACCTGTTAGTAACAAAAGGCCGCCAGCAGGAAGCGGCACAGGTGGCGGATTTTGGTTATTATCATTGTACGTTACCACCAAATCATCAATACGTGTTTTAGCTGTCGAACCACCGTACCAAGTAATAGATGTTACGCCATCAAATTCAGTTGAATAATTGGCAACATAAAACGGGCCGTTGGCCCCAGTCGATTTGTCAATAACATCAACCAATGGATTTAGTTTGGCACCCAGATAAAAAGACAAATGCCCATTAGTATCTTTATCACCCATTTTATAATTAAAGGAAGTTGAGCCGCCTGGGCTGGTGTCGGTTATTGTGACGTCATTTAGTGCCCCTTGACCATTACCTTCAAGTGCGAAATAGAACCCGTCTAAATCAAACGCAAGCCCATCAGTACGGGTTAAAGTTGTAATCAGACCTTGTCCAACAGCTTCTTGCGTACACGCACCTGTTGCACATTGTGTTGAATTCTGGATATTTACAGGTGTTACCTGAAAAATACCTTGAGTATAAACACCACCGGCTAACGTACCGCTGTCAAAATCAATTGTCATAGTCGTTGCTTGTGCTGATAATCCATAGAGCGAAGTCACTGCCGCTAAAGTACACACTGATAATAGCTTAAATCGCATATTACATTCCTTTTTAATCGTTAAACATGCATGCAAGTGATTCTCTTTATATCACAGTCTTATTTTTGACACAATTGAAGCCTTTTGACGGGAATATGATGCCGTTAAAAATCGATATGTTGAATTATATGTCGATGAAACTGCATAGGGGCAAAATAGATCAGGCCCCGTTAACAAACGAGGCCTGAATGAAATCTGTTGGATTGTACCCGATTATTTATTCTGACGGTTCGCGATTAAATCATCTACAACTTCCGGTTCCGCCAAGGTGGATGTATCACCAAGTGAACCATAGTCGTTTTCGGCGATTTTGCGCAAAATACGGCGCATGATTTTACCGGAGCGGGTTTTCGGCAGGCCGGGGGCCCATTGTAACAGGTCAGGCGATGCGATCGGGCCGATTTCCTTACGGACCCAATTGCGTAATTCCAGACGTAGTTCATCAGTTGCAGAAATGCCGTGGTTCAAAGTAACATAGCAGTATATACCCTGCCCTTTGATGTCATGCGGATAGCCGACAACGGCGGCCTCTGCGACGCTTGGGTGTGCAACCAAAGCACTTTCAACCTCGGCCGTACCCATACGGTGACCTGATACGTTTATAACATCATCCACACGGCCTGTGATCCAGTAATAACCATCTTCATCACGACGACAGCCGTCTTCGGTAAAATAGTAACCTTTGAAATGCTCAAAATAGGTCTTCACGAACCGATCATGGTCGCCGAAAATCGTACGCATCTGGCCGGGCCAACTATCTTTCATTGCCAAAACGCCGGAAGCAACAGTACTTGTTATTTCCTGACCGGTTTGGGCATCGAGTATAACCGGTTGAATACCGAAGAACGGTTTGGTTGCCGAACCCGGTTTGGTTGCGATTGCCCCAGGTAGCGGTGTCAACATATGGCCACCGGTTTCAGTTTGCCACCATGTGTCAACGATGGGGCGAGTGCCTTTGCCCACAACATCATTATACCAATTCCAAGCTTCGGGATTTATTGGTTCGCCCACCGTTCCCAACACTTTCAGGGATGACAAATCACATTTGTTCACCGGTCCGTCGCCCATCGCCATCAATGATCTGATTGCAGTGGGGGCGGTGTAGAACTGGTTGACTTTGTGCTTTTCACAAACTTGCCAGAAGCGCGACGCATCCGGGTAGGTTGGCGTGCCTTCAAACATCAAGGTTGTCGCACCATTGGCCAGAGGCCCGTAAACGATATAGCTGTGGCCTGTGATCCAGCCGACATCGGCGGTACACCAGAAAACATCTCCATCATGGTAATCAAACACATATTTATGCGTCATTGAACTATAGACCAGGTAGCCGCCTGTCGTGTGAACAACGCCCTTTGGCTTGCCGGTAGAACCTGATGTGTAAAGGATGAACAACGGGTCTTCGGCATTCATCGGTTCAACAGGGCAATCGGCAGAAGCACCGGCCATAATGGTGGCATAATCCACATCGCGGCCTTCTTTATTGCCGGGGCCGCCACCTGTGCGGGCCACCACTAAAGTTGTGACATCGCCACAAATATCCAACGCGGCATCAACGTTTTTCTTCAGGCCGATAGCTTTGCCACCACGCGGGCCTTGGTCGGCTGTTATAACCAGTTTAGCATCGCAATCGCTGATCCGGCTTGCCAAGGCATCCGGGCTAAAGCCCCCGAAAACAACCGAGTGTATCGCGCCGATACGCGTACAGGCCAGCATGGCATAAGCCGCTTCCGGTATCATTGGCATGTAAAGAATGACGCGGTCACCCTTGGTAACGCCCAAGGATTTGATCACATTGGCCAGTTTGGAGACATGTTCGTGCAGTTTTTTATAGGTGATGTGTTCGTCGCCGCCTGGTTCGTCGCTTTCCCAGATTATTGCGGTTTGGTTGCCCTTTGTTTCCAAGTGGCGATCAACACAGTTTGCGCAGACATTCAAAACACCGTCTTCATACCATTTGATGCTGACATCGGGGTATTCAAAAGTCGTGTTCTTAACTTTTGAAAACGGTTTGATCCAGTCGATCCGTTTGCCGTGCTCCGCCCAGAAGGCATTGGGATCAGCGACGGAAGCTGCATACATTTTTTCGTATCCGGCAGCATCCACATGGGCGTTTGCCGTAAACTCTGCGGATGGCGGATAGGTTTTATCAGTCATTATGTCCTCTTAAATATCAGTCCATTGGAAGCAATCGCTTAGATCGCCAAGTATTCATGCCGCAGTTCAACATTGTCCAGCACTTCTTTAGCAGTACCGTCAAACACAACTTGGCCAGTGTCCAGAATTAGTGCGCGGTCCGCCAAATTCAGAGCCGCAACAGCATTTTGCTCAACAATAATAGTTGTAATGCCCTGTTCGCGGATCAAGTGTAGCGTTTTTTCAATTTCCTGCACGATTACCGGCGCGAGGCCTTCATAAGGCTCATCGAGCAACAGTAATTTAATGTCACGCGCCAAAGCTCGGCCAATGGCCAGCATTTGCTGCTCGCCCCCTGAAAGTGTTGTGCCTTCTTGTTTACGGCGCTCACCCAAGCGTGGAAATAGATCGTAAATACGCTCGAGCGACCAGCCGATCGGTGGCGAAATCTGGGCCAGTTGAATATTCTCTTCGACTGTCAGCCCCTGAATAATCCGGCGATCTTCAGGCACCAAAGCAATGCCGGCTTGTGAAGCCTGATAGGCTTTCATCTGGTGCAAAGGTTGATGGTCAAGCCAAATCTCGCCCTTTACAAGTGCCGGATCATCCAACCGTGCCATAGCGCGTAAGGTCGAGGTTTTACCTGCCCCGTTGCGTCCTAGAAGGGCAAGAATTTCACCCTCATGTACATTCATGCTTACACCTTGAACAATATAACTTTCACCGTAATAGGCATGTATATCATATGCCGAAAAATAGGCTGGGGCTGTTGATGCATGGTTTGCGTTTTTATCTAGTGTCATAGCTGTCGTATCCAACATTAGGTTGCCACACCCAGATACGCTTCTTGTACCTTCGGGTGGCCTTTGATATTTTCAGGTAAATCTTCGACGATTACGGTGCCTTGTGCAAGAACGCTAATTTTTTGCGCCAGTGAGAACACAACGTGCATATCATGCTCAATCACCGCCATGGTAATGTGGCGTCTCTCTTGAATCTGCGCCAACAACTCTATTGTGTTGTTGGTATCGGCACGCGCCATACCGGCTGTTGGCTCATCAAGAAGCAACAGCTTCGGATCTTGCGACAGGCACATCGCCATTTCCAGACGGCGTTTGTCGCCGCGTGAAAGCGAGGACGCTACCATATCTTTTTTGTCCTGCATACTTACGTCGATAAGCATTTGCTCGGCTTTTTCGCGCACATCGGTTTCACCCGCAACGCGTGATAAAGCGTTCAGTGTGAAGGCCCCGTCGCGTTTGGCAAAGCACGGGATCAATACATTTTCAGCCACGGTCAAATCACTGAATATCTCGGGTGTTTGAAATACGCGACTTACGCCGATTTGGTTAATCTCGTGCGGTTTACGCCCCAATAATGAATGCCCATCGAACATTACCGTGCCTGTATCCGGGATCAATTTTCCGACAAAGCAGTTCAGCAATGTCGACTTACCTGCTCCGTTGGGGCCAATAATGGCATGAACGGTACCTTCTTCAATACTCAGGTTTACGTTTTGCAACGCTTTTAGACCACCAAAGCTTTTGTTCACATTTTGAACTTCTAAAATTCCCATGAACTCTATCCCTATTCTGCTGGTTTCGTTGCGGTGTCTGGGGTGGTATCAGAATCGCCACCCTTTTTCGCGCGAAATCTTTTAATGATGCGCTCTGCGCCTTCCATCAAACCACCCGGCAGGAAGATCACGATCATCATGAATAATAAACCGAGAGTTAAATGCCAACCTTTGCCAACGAAGAAGTGAAGTACCCATACGATTGCATTTTCTAAACCGTCAGGCATAAATGAGAACCATGTGTGTAAAACAGTATCGTTGATTTTTGAGAAGATGTTTTCGAAGTATTTGATGAAACCAGCACCCAAAACTGGTCCAAGCAATGTTCCGGTGCCGCCAAGAATTGTCATCAAAACAATTTCGCCTGACGCTGTCCATTGCATGCGCTCAGCACCTGCCAAAGGATCCATCGAAGCCATTAACCCGCCTGCAAGTCCCGCATACATACCAGAGATTACAAAGGCTGCAAGCGTGTATGGGCGAGAGTTTAAACCTGTATAGTTCAGACGTGTCTGATTGGTTTTTATTGCCCTTAGCATCAAGCCAAATGGCGAGCGAAAGATACGAATGGATATGTAAAACGATAACAGTAAGAATGCTGCGCATACGTAGTATCCAATATTGAACTGAAAAGCCCATGCGCCAATATCTAATGAAAATGTATCTCGCATTTCCAACCCGAACAGGCCTGTTACCGGTAGATTACCTGTTGTATTAGCACCGTCCAAAATCCGAGGGTCATCTAGTGTAAGCTGTAACCCAGTTTCACCATTCGTAATCGGTGTAAGCACCGAATAGGCCAAAGAAAAGCTCATCTGTGCAAATGCGAGTGTCAGGATTGAGAAATAGATACCCGATCTGCGTAAGGATACAAACCCAATAAGCAATGAAAACAATCCTGCAATTATAACCGCCAATATCAACCCCGGGATGATGTTCATTGACAAGAGTTTAAACATCCAAACGGCTGAGTAAGAGCCAACACCCAAAAACGCTGCGTGACCGAATGAAAGGTAACCCGTCAGGCCGAACAAGATATTAAACCCAATCGCTAAGATACCAAAGATTGCAAAGCGTTGCATTAGATCAGGGTAGCCTGCGTTGAACTGCGCCATTGCTGAGCCTTCCGGGAAGGGGTTCAGGATAAATGGCGCAAGTAGGGATATTGCGGCAACGATGAAAAAAGTCATTTTATCTGATTTAGATAGAGTGTTCATTGGTTTAGTCCTCCATCACGCCAGCACGGCCCATCAAACCACGAGGTCTGGTTAGGAGCACGATGATAGCGACTAGGTAGATTATAATTTGGTCGATGGATGGAAGGTAAAGCGCTTCAAAGAAACCTTTTACTTCATTCATGGATGCGAAGCTTTCCAAGATACCGAGCAAAAAGCCAGCGAGAACTGCACCTGGCAAACTGCCCATACCGCCGACAACCACAACAACAAAGCTGAGTACTAGGAAATCCATTCCCATGTGATAATTCGGGGAGTTAATAGGTGTGTACATTACGCCGGCCAGACCCGCCACAGCGGCAGCAATTCCGAACATGAAAGTAAAGCGTTTATCGATATTAATGCCTAACAATCCGACGGTTTCGCGGTCGGCCATGCCTGCGCGAACCACCATACCAAATGTTGTGAATTGCAAGAAAGCAAATACTGCGGCGATAATAGTTGCCGAGAAACCAAAGTAGATCAAGCGCCAGAAGGGATAGATAACAGCATTAGCTTCCATTCCTATTAAGACGCCAAAATCATACGATCCGCGAAATACATCGGGAGCAGGCGTTGGAATAGGGTTGGCACCAAATGCTGCCTTTACGATTTCTTGGATCACGATTGCCAAACCGAATGTTACCAGAATTTGGTCTGCATGCGGTCGTTTGTAGAAATGTTTAATCAGGCCGCGCTCCATTATGTAACCAACAAGTAGCATAACCGGGATGGCGAATAGAATGGCCAGGGGAACTGACCAATCGATAATAGTAGATCCTGCAGATTCTCCGAACCACTCCATAACATAAGGTGTTTTAACCTTGAGAGGGTTTCCTAAGAAGTCGACTTTTTCGGGATCGATTGTGACTTTTGAAATGACGAGTATTTTGCTTAGCGTTACTGCACAAAATGAACCGAGCATGAATAATGCACCGTGCGCAAAATTGACCACGCCAAGCGTGCCGAAGATAAGTGTCAGGCCCAAAGCGATCAGCGCATACGCGCTACCTTTGTCTAAGCCGTTAAGTATTTGAAGTAGGATCGCGTCCATATTCTGTTCCCCAGAACGAAATGGTTATAAGCACCAATCTTATAGGCACTTCATAAATAACCACGCCCGATATCGGGCGTGGCTGACTTAATTTAATAATTAGGCACCTGGATTACATTTACCCAAAGAACCGCCCGCAAACATTGGGTGATCCGGTGCGTACTCAACTTGTGCACGTGGCGTGATTTCAACAATCTCCAGCGCATCATATTCGTTGACCGGATCATCTTTACCTTTCATCACAAGCACATCTTTAAAGCACTGGTGATCTTCTTTACGGTAAAGTGTTGGGCCGTTACCCAAGCCGTCAAATTCGAAGCCTTCAAGAGACTCGCCAACGCCACATGGGTTGAAAGTACCGGCACGCTCACAAGCATCCGCATAAAGCAGAGTTTGCGCGTAAACTGTTTGGGCAGCATTTGATGGCGGGAAGCCATATTTTTCGCCAAACGATTTAACAAACGCTTTTGTACCTTCATCGCCAAGTGTCCATGACCAGTTTGTTGAACCGAACACACCTTTAATGTTCGCGCCAGCACCTTTAGCCATAAGCTCTGAGTATAGTGGAACAACAATTTCAAAGTTCTTGCCGTTCACTTGCTTGTCACGCAGACCAAACTGAACCGCAGAAGTAAGCGAGTTGATCATGTTTCCGCCGTAGTGGTTCAGAACCAGCACGTCAGCACCAGAGTTCAAAACAGGCGCGATGTAAGACGAGAAGTCTGTTGTCGCAAGTGGTGTAAGAACGTTGTTAACTGTTTCCCAGCCAACACCCTCTGTTGCCGCTTGGATAGACTCTTGTTGTGTCCAGCCCCAAGTATAGTCAGCAGTCAGGTGATACGCACGACGATCTTTGCCGTATGCATTTTGCAACACAGGCGCCAAAGCTGCACCAGACATATAACCGTTAAAGAAGTGACGGAAGCCGTTAGCTTTCTTATCTTTACCAGTTGTATCGTTAGAGTGTGTAAGACCAGCCATAAAGATAACACCAGCTTCTTGGCATAGACCTTGTACAGCTACAGCCACACCTGATGATGAACCACCGGTGATCATGATCGCACCATCTTTTTCGATCATTGATTTTGCAGAAGCACGTGCTGCATCAGACTTAGTCTGTGTGTCACCTGTTACAAATTCAACTTTCTTGCCAAGGATACCATTACCCTTAAGCGCTTTAGATGTGAACGTATTCATCATGCCGCCGTCGCCGCCGCCATTTAGATGCTCAACAGCAAGTTTATATGCACGTAGCTCATCGCTACCTTCATCAGCATATGGACCTGTTTGAGGTACGTTAAAGCCCAGTGTAACTGAACCGCCTGTTGGCTCGTTTGTATACGCAGCAACAGGACTTGTAATTAATGTAGGCATCGCTAAGCCAGCACCCATAACGGCACTGGATTTAAGCAAACCACGACGTGTAAATTTGGACATAGATTTCCTCCCATGTTCTAGTACGATCTGAACCTCCCAGAACGCCGCACCAGTGTCTTTCGACATGTGCAGA
>JAJFHY010000005.1 GCA_021775375.1 Amylibacter sp.
CTGATCGTTCTGATTGCCGCATTTTACGGTATGATGTTCAACGACAGCTCACCCATGTATGATGGTCCCATCCGACACCACCAACCGGTTATGAAAACACTGCGAACCATTAGCCTGTGGCTTGCCATTTGGTGGCTTCCCGTTTTATTTATCGACGCCTTCACGGGGCATGACATCCTTAAGGAGATTGCCTATTTCTTCTCCAAACTTGCCGTCGTCACATTTGGTGGTGCCTATGCAGTCCTTGCATATATGGCGCAAGACGTTGTTATTCTCAAAGGTTGGCTCAGTGCCGATCAAATGATGGACGGTCTTGGATTGGCCGAAACAACCCCCGGCCCGCTAATCCTTGTCACCGAATTCGTTGGCTTCCTTGCTGGTTTCGCCAGCGGAGGTTGGAGGCTGGGCCTTATGGCAGCAATTGTCACGCTCTGGGTCACATTCACACCTTGTTTTTTGTGGATATTCGCAGGTGCCCCCTACATCGACTGGATCGGTAGCCAACCTCGCTTGCGCGGCGCCTTAACTGCAATCACCGCAGCAGTTGTCGGTGTCATCTTGAACCTGTCAATTTGGTTCGCTCTACATGTCTTTTTCGACACTGTAGAGAAAGTCGAAAGTGGCCCACTTACACTTTGGCAACCAGACATGGCTTCAATCAACCCCGAGGTTGCAGCACTTGCGGTTCTATCAGGGTACCTGTTGCTAAAACGACATTGGAACGTGGTTTGGGTGTTGTCTTTATCTGGCTTACTTGCATTGCTTATAGCCCAGTTCTAAATCAACCCATGCTTGTTATTTCAAACTTTACCGCTAAACTCGCACACATGCCGAACGCGCCCTCTTTGATACGCCCTACAGATAGCGAAGCCTGTGAAACGGCGCGCAATCTGATCCAACATGCCCATTTCGGGTCACTTGCAGTCTTACACCCGGACACGGGTCTACCCCACGTAACGCGCATCGCAATCGGAACAAGCCCCACAGGAACACCGTTAACCCTGATATCGGATCTGTCATTTCACACAACAGCCCTACATCAAAACCCAAACTGTTCTTTGTTGCTTGGCGAGCCCGGCACCAAAGGCGACCCACTTACACATCCACGCATAACGCTGGCATGCAAAGCCGGTTTTATCTCACGCAAAGCCACCAAATACGACCAACTTCGAACCCGTTATCTTGCCCAGCACCCCAAAGCCAAACTCTATATAGATTTTACTGATTTCAATTTTGCACTCTTCGACATTCAATCAGCCAGCCTGAATGGCGGCTTTGGCAAAGCTTACGCTCTATCCACTCATGACTGTAAACCGTAAAGAGATTAAACTCCAAATGGCAGATGACGGTATTTATTGCCGGGGACTAGACCCTAGACATCGATAATCAACACGCTACAAGTTAAAATCATTATGACGAGTGTATACCAAATGGCCCCTTCCGTTGATCAGTTATTATTGAAAGCTAAGACACATGAACGCGCGGGCGATCTGAATTCTGCGGCACAATTATACCGCGCTATCTTACAACGCTATCCAATGAATAAACGGGCCCAAGACGGGCTAAAGGGTTTGCAACATCGTAAACCCACACAATCAGCCCATTCCTCAGAACCTTCTCAGGCCCAAATCAATGCCCTGGTTGCGCTTTTGCAAAAAGGTCAATTAGATCAACTTGTAAAGCATGCAACAGCTTTGGTACGGAACTCTCCTAATACCCTCGCGCTTCACGACCTGATGGGCATTGCCCATATGGGATTGAAAAACTACTCTAAAGCCATTGCATGTTATCAAAATGCGTTAAAAATAAAACCGAACTTCGCAGAAGCTCACAACAATCTTGGTGCTGCCCTAAAAGCATTGGGGCGGTATGACGAAGCCATCACAAGCTATCAAAATGCACTACAACTAAAACCCGATTACCCAGAGGCACATAACAATCTGGGTATTGCTCTGCTTGAAATACAACAGTTGCAACCCGCTAAACAATGTTTCGATCTCGCCATACAAATCGCCCCTAACTATGCTGACGCCTATTTCAATCTGGGTAGCGTTTTAAAATCTCTGGGCAATCTGGAACAGGCAATATCAAATTTTGAAAAAGGCTTGCAAATAAACCCCAATAATGCGGTGGCACTCAATCATCTAGGCAATACACAACAGCAAAACGGACTGTTGGACAAAGCGGTTGAAAATTACCATAAAGCTCTGCAAATCAACCCGGATCTTGCCGATGTTTATCTCAATCTGGGAAGTGTCCAAAAAACACAAGGACATATGGAAGAAGCACTTAAAAACTACAGGACAGCACTACGCCTTAAACCAGATGATGCAAAAGCCTACCGAAACTATACTGCAGCACTAGACTTTAAAGCAGAAGACGAATTTACCGCCCGGATACCCAAGCTATTGGAAACAAAAGCCCTTACCAAGAACGATCAAATGCATTTAAGCTTTGCACTGGCTAAAGTAAAATTGGATCTTGGGCAGAATTCCGAAGCCTTCAAACACCTGAAAACAGGTAACGCTTTACGCAAACAGGAATTGCAATACGACATCTCTGTCGACCAAGATCTGTTTGCCGACATAAAAGATGTATTTGCTACGAAAACATCTGTAGCGCCAAGCAACCCGATACAAACCAAGCCCATTCCGATCTTTATCGTGGGAATGCCCCGGTCGGGCACAACATTGGTCGAGCAGATTATCTCCAGTCACTCCGATGTATTTGGTGCAGGAGAATTGAAGCTCATGGACCAAATCATGGACAATACCATTTGGCAAGATTATGCAACAACCCCCGACATCATAGAGGATATTCGCGAAAGGTATTATGATGGCCTTGCGGACTTAAATTGCAAAAAGCCTTTTATAACCGACAAAATGCCTGCAAACTTCAGATGGATTGGTTTCATATCAGAAGCCTTCCCGGAAGCAAGAATCGTCCATGTCACCCGCACACCAGCCGCAGTTTGCTGGTCAAACTATAAACTCTATTTCCCGGCCAATGGCATGCGTTTCAGCTTCGATATGCAGGATATCGCGCATTATTATGGGCTATACCGTGATCTTATGAAGTTCTGGCACACGCAATTCCCAGATAGAATATACGATATCAATTACGAGCATCTGACTGAAAACCAACTTCAAGAAACCCAAAACCTTCTGGCTCACCTTGATCTTGACTGGGAAGACGCGGTCATGGATTTCTATAAAAACACCCGCGCTGTTGCAACTGCTTCCAACCAACAAGTGCGCAAAAAAATGTACAAAGGCAGCTCGCAGGAGTGGGAAAAATACGCAAAACACCTTGGCCCTATGCTTGAAATTTTGGATGGTCAGTTGAAAGGCTAGGCTTTAACCCAATTCCCCCGCCAAGCCTGCCTCGATCAACGCAATCGTCTCATCCACACCGTAAAGGGCGATAAATCCACCAAAGCGCGGCCCTTGGGATGCACCCAACAGAACCTCGTAAATTGCCTGAAACCAGTCGCGCAAATTGTCAAACCCGTGGTTCTTACCGACTGCAAATACAAGTGCCTGCAAATCGTCAGCCGACGACAAACTGTAATCACTCAAATCCGCGTCCTTGCCCATATCCGCATTTTTCTTATCGATCATTGCTTTGGCCACATCAACGTCACGCAACCCCTTAGCCAAATCTTCCAAAGCCGCGCGTTCCAGATCGTTCGGCGCACGATAGCTTTTCAATGGTTTCACAAAATCGTGGTAATAGCGCACAGCAAAACCCGCAGCCGCATCCAGTCCCGGATTACCCTCGGGTGAAGCATCGGGCGCATATTTGTTGATGAACCCCCACATTGCTTGCTTCGTCTCGGCACTGGAAACAGACGCCACATTCAACAGCATCGCAAACGGTACAACCATATCGGACTTGGGCACATCTCCACCATGAATATGATACACGGGGTTATTCAACCGCTGCGCCAAATCTTGGCCCTCATAGGCCCGCAATTGCTGGTGATATTCATCCACAGCCTTCGGGATTACATCAAAATGCAACCGTTTGGCTGTGCGCGGTTTTTGATACATAAAATATGAAAGACTTTCGGCAGATGCATATGTCAGCCACTCATCAATAGAAATCCCGTTACCTTTGGATTTGGAAATCTTCTCACCGTTTTCATCCAGAAACATCTCGTAAACATAATGCTCAGGTGCTGGAACACCTAAAATACGGCAAATCTTGTCATAGATATGCGTGTTTGTAGAATGATCTTTGCCGTACATCTCAAAGTCCACGCCTAATGCCGCCCAACGCGCGCCAAAATCCGGTTTCCATTGCAACTTCACATTGCCGCCCGTGACAGGCAGCGTCAGTTCAGTACCATCCTCATCATCGAACGTGATTGTACCGTCAGCGGCGTTCACCTCTTTCATAGGCACATACAATACGCGCCCCGTTGTTGGCGAGATCGGCAAAAACAGGCTATAAGTCTGCTGCCGCTCTTCACGCAAAGACGCCAGCATCACCTCCATGATTTCGTCGTATTTCTCGACACAGCGTAACAAAACCGCGTCAAAAGCACCGGAACGGTAATACTCGGTCGAACTGTAGAAATCATACTCGAACCCGAACATATCCAGAAATCGCAGTAACATCGCATTGTTATGGGCGCCAAAGCTGTCGTATTTCCCAAACGGGTCAGGCACATCCGTCAAAGGTTTTTGTAAATACGCGTCCAAAGACCGTGGGTTCGGTACATTCTCCGGCACTTTACGCATCCCGTCCAGATCATCCGAAAAACAAATCAGCTTGGTCGGAATATCCGAGATTACCTCAAACGCATGGCGGATCATTGTTGTCCGCGCAACTTCACCAAACGTCCCGATATGCGGCAAGCCGGACGGCCCATAGCCTGTCTCAAACAGCACATAACCCTTTTCAGGCGCACCCTTCTTGAACCGCTTCAACAGCTTGCGCGCCTCTTCAAAAGGCCAGGCTTTGGATTTCATCGCAATTTCGCGGATCTCAAACATCGGTTTTTCCATCAGGTCATTTCGAATACTCCCTATTGCCCCAAACGTGTGGGGTCAATATTGTGGGGCCTGAAATACACGAAAAGAGTCGACAAAGATGACACAAACCCCAGCACCATGGAGCCCGGAAGACGCACTTGTCGCCATGATGGTCGCCGTATCCATATCAGACGAAGCCATCAAAACACTTGAGCTGTTATCAATTCAGCGCATTGTCGATCACTTGCCGATCTTTGCAGGTTACGATTCAGATCACTTAAAACGCACGTCCCAAACCGTTTTTGATCTTGTCGAAGAAGAAGACGGGTTAGACGCCTTATTCGGTCTTGTTCGCGCTGCACTACCCGAACGGCTGTACGAAACGGCCTATGCTTTATGCTGCGATGTCGCCGCCTCTGATGGCCGCCTCCGCGACGAAGAGCTGCGCTTTTTGCAAGAAACCCGCTATGAGCTAAACATAGACCGCCTACGCACCGCCGCAATCGAATGGGGTGCCAGAGCACGGCATATGACACTTTAGGTAAAAAAATCAGCGAAATGCAGATATCAATCCGACGCGCACAGCCCGAAGACGCTGATATATTAACAAATCTATCAATGCGCTCAAAACAATCGAATGGATATGACGGTACACTCATGGCTGCATTCCGCGATGAGCTGATCATTACCAAAGAATTACTTATAAATTATGAGTGTTGGGTCGCAGAAACCGTACAGGTGTGTGGTTTTATCATTCTTCGTAAAGAGGCTAACAATACAGGCGAAGTATATGCCCTTTTTGTTGAACCTGAATGGAAACGTAAGGGGATCGGAAAACTGTTGTGGCATAAATTGCAGGAACACGCCAAAGCAAAAGGCCTTACATCCTTGCACCTTGACGCTGATCCATTTGCAGTTTCATTTTATGAAGCAATGGGTTTCAAAACAATAGGCGAGGCCCCATCGGGATCAATACCGGGTCGTACACTGCCACATATGGAATTCATCCTTGGATAACATACCGCAACGCCCCGAACTCACCCCGCAATGCCCGCGTCTCTGCCGCCACGCTTTCAGGATCGTTTGACCGTAATGCCCGCGCCACCAGCGCCGCTATCTCGCCCACACGATCAACCGTCACACCCCAGCGTACCAGCTCGGGTGTGCCAAACCGCAATCCGTTCATATCGCCCTCGACCTGATCAATCGGCAGCCCGATACCACATGCCAGAAAACCTGCTTTGCGTAATTTCTTGGATGCCGCCTGCCCGCCACCAAAACCTGCCGCCTCCAGTGCAAACTGGTGCGACTGCGTAAACCCCTGTGCCTTGGCAAACACCGGTAAGCCTTCCGCATCCAACGCCGTGGCAAATGCTTTCGCCACCGCAATCATTTCCGATGCGTACTCCGCCCCGTATTCACGCCAGTCCAACATGCTGACCGCCAGAGCCGCCGACTTGGCCGCATCGAAATTCGCCGTCATCCCCGGAAAGGCGATTGCGTCCAACCGTTCAACGATTTCTGCGTCATTTGATACAATCAACCCGCTCGCAGGCCCACCAAGGCTTTTATATGTGCTCATATTCATTAAATGCGCACCCTCCTTCAACGGGTTCTTCCACGCACCCCCCGCAATAATCCCGCATTGATGTGCTGCATCGAACATAACTTTCGCACCGACCTCATCGGCAATAGCACGCACCTCGCGCACAGGATGCTCAAACAGGTTCAAACTGCTGCCAATGGTTATCAGTTTGGGCCGCAGTTTTAGCGCCATTGCACGCAAGCCGTCCACATCCACAGTATAGCCATCCGCATTCACAGGGGCCGCAACCGTGTTCAACCCGTAAAGCCCCGCACAGCCATCCGCATGATGCGTGACATGTCCGCCCACAGATGCAGGCGGCGCAATGATCGTATCGCCGGGCTTACATGTCGCCATAAAACCGTAAAGATTGGCAATCGCGCCCGACGGCACTCGGATTTCCGAAAATTCCGCATCAAACACTTCAGCGCACAGCTCTGCCGCAATCACCTCAATCTCTTCAATCGCCTCCAAGCCCATCTCGTACTTGTCACCCGGATAACCCAGCGAGGGACGAGAGCCGATACCACAAGCTAACAAGGCTTCCGCGCGTGGATTCATCACATTGGTCGCAGGGTTCAGATTGAAACATTCCGCTTCATGTATTTCACGATTACGCGCTGCAAGCCCATCTATGGCGGCTGCAATATCGGCGGATGATTGCGCGGCCGTACGCGCTGCAATTGACTGCACAAGTGTTTCACTTTGGGCGGGAACCCATTTTCTGGATGTAAGGGACATTTTATAACTCCTGGTTTGAAACCACCTTGCCAGCCATCTCTTGCCTCTGCAAACCAGATTTGCTAAATATTGGCGTAGAAAAACTAGGCCTACATTATGTCAATATCCCCACCCCGCCCCAAAGGCCCACCGCTAAACGCACTTCGCGCATTCGAGGCCGCTGCCCGCTTGGGTGGTTTCACGCCCGCCGCTGATGAATTATGCGTCACACCGGGGGCAATTTCCCAACATATAAAAGCGCTTGAAGACTGGGCCGGTGCCCCCTTGTTTAAACGCCGCTCGCAAGGTGTGTCTCTGACAGATTTAGGTCAAAGCGTTGTTGCGGAATTCACATATGCCTTTGATGCAATGGGAAACGCTGTGCGTGCCTTGCGCACAGGGGCTGCACTTTCCACCATAAATATCGCGGCCTTACCAAGTGTCGCACAGCTTTGGTTATCCCCAAGACTACCTGCTATCCGTGCAGATGTTGACGGTCATAAAATATCCGTCACCGCCTTGGAAACCCCGCCCAACCTGACACGCGAGATGTTCGATATGAGCCTCTTTTTTGGGAAACCAACAGACCAAACCACTCAAAAGGTTCTAAAAAGTGATGTGATTTACCCCGTATGCACCCCTGAAATTGCCAAACGGTTAAACTCACCTGTCGATCTTTTAAACGAAACATGGCTCTATGACGCACTTTGGGCAGATGACTGGTCGCTATGGTTAAATCAAGCCGGATTAAGCCAGATAAGCCCCCAAAACGGCCCGCAATTTTCGCTGTACAGCATTGCAATTGAAGAAGCCAAAAACGGCGCAGGCGTTCTGATCGGCCACGAAATCCTGATCGAACCATTGTTAAAAAGCGGCGAACTCATAGCGCCATTCGAACGAAAAGCCCTGACTGAAAACTCATTGATTTTAGAAGTCGCAGGAAATACTTCCGCATCAGGAAATCTGGCGCGCGTTGCGTCCATGCTAACAAGAAACCACGACTAAGTTCCGTAACTTTGCACCCAATGACGCACCAACTGGTGCTGCATAGCCCGCGAATTTCGCACCCATCTACGCGTTCCCGGTGGCCGCTCTCGGTCTTTTTTGGCAATCTTGGCACGCTCTTTCAAATCCGCAGTAAATACCGCAAAGACCAGTTTGCGCCCATTGGGACAAGTTACATATCCCGCCAATGCACTGGCGAAATTCAGCGTCCCTGTTTTCACCACCATCTTTGTTCCGGAAATCGGGGATTTTTTGCCTTTTGAGTTGCGTAAAGTGATCTCTTTCATCAAAGGACGCAACGGCCCGTCCCACTTGGCATTGACCAAAAGCCGCGCCATTTCGTGGCCTGAAATACGGCTATCCGATCCAAGCCCGGAATGATCTACAAACTTGGCACCGCGCACACCGTATTGCGCCTCCAGCCATTTGTTCATGACCTTCGCGGATTGACGCAATGTACCGGCAGTCTCACCACGTTTGATAGTCGCATTCATACCAAGGGTTTCCGCCGTTATATTGGTCGAATACTTGATCATCGATTTAACCGTAGCCTGTATATCACGACTTTCCCATGCCGCCACTTCAGTCCCCGTAACAGATTGCTCTGTCACCTCGTGCTTTGGCATCCGAACGCCATTATACGCAGCAACTGACCGAAAAACCTCGCCTGCATAATCCGCAGGCTGGCGCACGGGCAACCAACGGCTTCCGCTTTTACCCAAGGCTGATTTTGCCACGCTCCAATGATCCAAGCCATTTACAGACCGGTAGGTGAAAACGGGGAAATTGCGATTTCCCAATGCAATTTTTACACTTAATACTTCAGGCGCATATTTTCTTGCCTGTGCCAAAAGCGATAAAATATACCCCGCAGCACCGCGTTTCCATTGAAAATATACCCGGTTGTAATTCAGATTTATGCCGTGAATTGTCGGATTATACCCGACATAATCAGGCTGTTCAGGATCGATTTGACGTTGATAAGGTAATGCCCCTGCATAAACATAGAATTTACCACGCACAGCTTTGACACCGCGCACCTTTAACTGTTCCGCCAATGACCCCAGTCCATCAGTATCCAATCCCGGATCACCTGCCCCTTCCAAGATTAAATCACCGTTTAATACACCGCTTTCAATCGATCCCGTCGCAATCAGTCGTGTTTTAAATGTCGCCGCCGCCCCCAGCGCAGATAAGGCATAGAGTGTTGTCCCGACTTTGGCGACACTCGCGGGCGGCATGGGTTTCGACCCTTTATAACTTTCCAATACTTCGCCTGTCAGAGCATCCATAACAACAATGCTTTTCGTCCCTGAAAGCCCCGCTGCTTCGGCAATCAGCTTTGTGGATTTCTTGATTTTTAATTCTTGCCCGACCGCCGGAAACACAGGTAGAAAAAGGCTTGCTATAGCCGATTTCAGGAATAAACGCCGGTTTGGGCTTTTTAGAATTTTAAATGCTGTCATATTCCGACTAAAGCAAAGCTTGTGGCTCTAATCAACAACAGCTTCACCATTCACCGCGTTTTCTGATATCGGTCGAGGAAATATTCATCATCGGCCCATTCAGCAAACTCCAGCATGGCGCCTCTCTAAACGGCAGTGCTGTAGATCTACGTGTTGGCAATCGGTACCGCGCATAACGACGCGCAGCAGGTGAGATACCGGCCGATATCTGTTCTTCTGGCCTCGCCAAAACCCCGATCGGGACCATTTCCATAATATCACTCCAGCGATCCCACTTATGGAAAGACGCCAGATTATCCGCCCCCATCAACCAGACGAATCGAACACCTGTATAAAGCTCAAGTAATTTTTCCAATGTCTCAGCGGTGTAACGTGTCCCCAGTTTGGACTCCAAATCTGTCACCTTGATACGCGGATGTTGCACCAATGAACGACACGCCGCCATGCGCTTTTCCAGTGGCGCGGGCCCATGCTCTTTCAACGGGTTCCCCGGTGATACCAGCCACCAGACCTGATCCAGCCCAAATTCCTTCAACGCCCAAGTGGAGATATGCAAATGCCCCGCATGCGGCGGATCAAAGGAACCGCCAAGCAATCCCACCCGTAAACCTTGGGGCGCAAAAGGCATTTGTCGCATCAATAATTCCTAAAAATCCAACCCTAGATCAAGGTTTTTTACCGTATGTGTCAAGGCTCCTACGGAAATAAAGTCAACACCCGTTGACGCGACGCCGGCGATCCGTTCCAGCCGCATATTCCCGCTGGCCTCAACCACCATCGCACCATTCACCAGACCAACAGCTTTTGTCATATCCGCATTGCTCATATTGTCCAAAAGCACGCAATCGGCCACACCGACCGTCAGCACTTCTTCCAGTTGCGCCAATGTATCCACCTCAATCTCGATCATGCGCATATGTGACGCAAATTCCCGCGCGCGTTCCAGTACCCCGCGAATAGACCCAGCCGCAGCGATATGATTGTCCTTGATCATAATCGCATCATTCAGACCAAAGCGGTGGTTCGAACCGCCACCGTGGCGCACCGCTTCTTTTTCCACCAATCGCAAGCCCGGTGTTGTTTTGCGCGTACAAGTGATCTTGGCGTGTGTTCCTTTTGTTTCTGCCACAAAAGCCGCTGTCATTGTGGCAATGCCGGATAAACGCCCGGCAAGGTTCAGCGCCACCCGTTCAGCCATTAAAATCGATTTTGCGTCACCCGTAATGGTCATGCAAACATCACCCGCTTTGGCGGGCTTGCCATCACAAACCAGCGTTTCGACCGCAAGTGTCGGGTCTACCGTGTGAAACGCCAGTCGCGCCAATTGCATACCGCTGATAATCCCTGCAACACGCGCATTCAGCCGCACACCATATGTTGTGCCGTCAGGAATAACAGCGCGGCTTGTCACATCACCCGCACCGCCCAAATCTTCATCCAATGAGCGTCTGATCAGGTCTTGCAGTAAAAAATCCGGCAATGAGGATTGGGCCATGTGATAGCTCCCTTTTGGCTGTTACTTGCGGCGGAAATGCGTGGGCACAATTACCAACGCGCCGATTGACGATATAATTGCATTCACACCGTGGCTGCCAAAACTAAAGCCAAACATGAACCGCACCAGAATAAACAACACTGCACCACCAACACAGATAATGATCGAATTTAGATAGCCGTTATTGGTAAAACCCGTTTTTTCGCTGAAGTAACCAATGATAATGGCTAAAAATATAGTACCAAACAGTGCAAATATCATTTTTTACCTCACAAACTATCGCGCAAAGCCAAGGCTTGCGCATATGTTATCTCGGTACGGCGCTGTAAGTTCGCATCCTTATCGGGATAGTCCGTCCGGTAATGCCCGCCGCGCGATTCGCGCCGATTATAGGCCGCCGCAGCAATTAAAGTAGCGGCAGCCAGCATATTATCGAAATTTGTGGATATCTCACCGTATTTTATGTCCAGATCGCGTAATGCGCGCAAAGCTTTTGCCAAACCTTCTCCATCACGGATAACGCCCACTTTATCGGACATAAGTTTGCGTAATGCCATCACAGCTGTATCATTCACACCGGCAAAACCCAGTTTAGGCACAGCCAAATCAGGCACGAATTTCTGCCCCAACCCCGCATCAATTGTCTGCATCATGCCGCCTGCGCAAGTGGCCGCATAAACCAAAGCTTCTAGCAAGCCGTTTGACGCCAAACGGTTGGCCCCGTGCAAGCCTGTTGATGCCGCTTCACCCGACACCCATAGCCCTGCAATAGATGACCGGCCATCCTTGCCTGTGGCCACGCCGCCCATATGATAATGTGCTGCAGGAACAATCGGAATAGTTTCTGTAACAGGATCGATACCCGCCTGTTCGCAATAGCGGTAAACGGATATGAACTCATCCTTGATATGCGCACCAATGGCTTCGCGGGTATCCAGCATAGGTATATTACCGGCTTGATGTTGATAGAAATTTGCCCGCGCTACAATATCGCGCGGCGCAAGTTCCGCCAAAGGATGTATATCCAGCATATAGCGCTCGCCAAACTTGTTGATCAAGATCGCCCCTTCACCGCGCAAGGCTTCGGTTGCAAGCGGATTTGGATCCAGCCCTACATCCATTGCCGTGGGATGAAACTGCACGAATTCCGCATCAGCAATCACCGCACCCGCGCGTGCCGCCATGCCAAGGCCCAGTCCACGTACAGATGGCGGGTTGGTTGTTTTCAGATATAAGCTACCGGCCCCACCCGCGGCCAGAAGATAGGCTTTGGCCTGAATGACATAAGGCGTTTGATTTTTCTCTGACACCACAATGCCCTGCATCGCGTTGTCTTTCACAATAAATTCCAGTGCCGTAGCACCCTCGATCACAGTTATTGACGGTGTGCGTGCAACCTCTTCCACCAATGTTTTCATAATCGCCGCACCTGCTTGATCGCCTTTGACCCGCACCACTCGGGCAAACCCGTGCGCAGCTTCTTTAGACATGACAAACCCGCCATCCGCCGAGCGGTCAAACGGAGTGCCGACATCTGTTAGCTCTAAAACATGGTATTTCGCAGCATTGGTCACGTATGCCGCCACATCTTCATCAACAATTCCGTCGCCCGCGTTCACCGTATCAAGAGCATGTGCTTCGGGCGTGTCGTTCTTGTCCATCGCAGCTGCCACACCGCCCTGCGCCCAGGCACTTGACGCGCCATATCCCAATGCCATTGGCGACAGCACCGTCACCGGACGGGGCGCAAGGTTAAGTGCTGCGTAAAGTCCCGCTAGGCCTGCGCCCACAATCAGAATGTTATGCTGTTCTTTCAAGGATCAGATCTTCAGGTTGATCATGCGTTCCACAGCCAAACGGGCTTTATCGGCCAAGGCGGGATCGACAGTGACCTCTTCGGTCATCGTATGCAATGACCACAAGATTTTTTCCAAAGTTATGCGTTGCATATGCGGGCAAAGATTGCATGGGCCAAGGAAGTTCACTTCAGGCACTTCATCGGCAATATTCGAGCCCATCGAACATTCGGTAATCAGCAGAACCTTTTCGGGTTTGTTTTCGCGTACATAGTTGATCATGCCCGCAGTCGAGCCGCTGAAATCCGCTTCGTCCACCACATCCGTCGGGCATTCGGGATGTGCGATAATGACCGCATCAGGTTCATATTTGCGGTACTCGCGCAACTCGTCCGCTTTGAACTCGACATGCACCATGCAAGCACCTTCCCAATAGACGATCTTTTTCTTGGTCTGCTTCGCCACATTTTGCGCCAAATGCCCGTCGGGGGTCATGATCACAATATCGCTGTCCATTGAATCGATAATCTCAACCGCATTGCCGGATGTGCAACAAATATCGGACGCGGCTTTCACCTCTGCTGTGGTATTCACATAAGACACCACAGGCGCGCCCGGATTATCACGTCGCATTTTTTCGATGTCCTTGGCGGTAATGCTTTCAGCCAATGAGCAACCCGCACGACTATCAGGAATAAGAACCGTTTTTTCGGGCGACAGTATCTTCGATGTTTCAGCCATGAAATGAACGCCGCATTGCACGATCACACTTTCCTTGACCTTGGTCGCTTCAATCGCCAACTGCAAACTATCGCCGACAATATCCGCCACCCCATGGAAAATATCGGGCGTCATATAGTTATGCGCAAGAATTACCGCATCTTTTTCGCGCTTCATCTTGTTGATTGCCAGAACATATGGTGCATGACGTGCCCAATCCGCTTCGGGGATCACACGGTCAACACGGTCATAAATGGCTTGGGTTTCCTTGACCAAAGCCAAAGAGGGTTCCAGATCAAAGGCCGCATTCAATTGCGCCTTCATTTCGGGGCTGCCGGGAAGTATCATAAAAGAAACCCTTCGGTTTATCTTCGGTTCCTTAATAAATAAGGGCTTCTTTAGGGAATGAGAAGGCCAAAACGCACAACCCGTCAATAATTACCTATGCAGCCTTATTCTTGCTTTTCTTATTCATCGCCAAAATCTCACTCATGAAGTTTAAAAACAAGCGTGTCAGACTGCGACTGCCGGCATTTCTGGGCCAAACCGCATAAACACTTATCAGTTCGCTGGTCCAGTCAGGCAACACCCGTACCAATTCACCTGCCAATAATTCCTTTTCAACATACATCTCCGGCAACCAGGCCAAACCGCGACCCAACAGCGCCATTTGCTTTTTGGCTTCACCATTATCACTACAGAAACGGCTGTGCTTGACCTGACCCTTGAAAATCTCTCCGCTACCGTCCGTTTTATGCAATGTCATATTGCTCCAGCCAATTTCACAGATGAACGGGTAGTTCAGATCAAACATATCCTGCGGGATATTGATAACCCCGTGTTTTTCAACCAGATCGGGCGATGCGAACAAGCATCCATACCCTTCCGTCAATTTGCGCACCATAAAATTACTATCGGATATGTCGCCAGCTTGGATAGCCAGATCATATCCGCTTTCATTCAGATTATGGCGCTCAATGGAATATGAAATCTCCAGATCAATGTCGGGATATTTGTCCATGAATGCCGCGAAAATCGCCGTAAACTTTGGCGATGCCAAAAAGCTCGGAACAGCAATCGACAGCTTCCCACGCGGGCTATTCATAACCGTTTCCAGTTCTTCCAGACCGGCCTCTGCCGCATCCAGCATATTATGCGCATGCATTGATAGCCGCTGACCCGCATCCGTTAAGGTCAAAGACCGAGTGGAACGGTAAATCAACGCAGTATCAAGCGTCTTTTCCAGTTGCGATATATGTTGACTGACAACCGGGGCAGAAATCCCCAGAACATTTGCCGCAGCCGAGAATGAACCGGTTTCAGCAACTTTGGCGAAAACCGCCAGTGATTTGAGTTTTGGTAACATATAAACCTATTACGCGATTTATCAGAATAATGAAATAGTTTTATTTGGGATAATCGTGCAATCGAACTTGATTTATACAGGTCTCAACAGCGATCAAACAAAAGATCGCGCCATCAAAACCACACTTGAAAGGATCAAAACAATGAAACGCAACATCCTCGCAGCTATCATAGCAACAAGCCTGATCGCCCCTTCTGTAACATTAGCGCAAAGCGTTGATTTGGATTTCCCCACCTTCTATCCGGAGTTCACTCAAAAAGCTGCACAGCCTGTAGCCAAACTGAACATCGAGACTGCAAGTAAAACAACTGTTTCCCCAACCAAAGCAAGTCGCAAAAATTAAGACTTGCTTTACCTGCCCCGGCAAACGCTCCCTCTCCCCTAGTTTGCCGGGGCCTAATTCCTACTCAATATCATCAAAAAACTCTTCATTACTTTGATAGATTGTTGGGTCGTCGTCCGACTTACCAACCGATGTTTGTGTACATCCGGCAAGAACCGCCAAAATCACTAAATATCGCATTATCATTACAGTTCAGCCTTTATCCAATTGTTTAAGGCATATTTTGCACCAAATAACCCTTGATGCAACATTGGACCCAATCAAACTTAGTCATACCCAAAGGTCATTTCCCGTTTGCGCATTGCGCCGATAGAAAATACAACACCCATCAGGAATTTCGATCAAAAGGGCCGATAAAATGTCATCAAACAAATACGTCTACTTCATGGAAGGTGTCTCCAAAACCTATCCCGGTGGTAAAAAATGCTTTGAGAACATCCATTTGTCCTTTCTGCCCGGCGTCAAAATCGGCGTTGTAGGTGTTAACGGCACAGGTAAATCCACGCTCATGCGTATCATGGCAGGCATGGACAAAGACTTTACTGGCGAAGCATGGGCGGCCAAAGGCACTACTGTCGGCTATCTACCGCAAGAGCCTAAACTGAATGAGGCCCTGGATGTACGTGGCAATGTCATGCTGGCGGTTGCCGATAAAAAGGCGGTTTTGGACAAATACAACGATCTGGCGATGAACTATTCCGAAGAAACCGCCGACGAGATGGGCAAATTGCAAGACCAGATCGACGCAGAAGATTTGTGGAACCTTGACGCCAGCATCGACATCGCGATGGAAGCTTTGCGTTGCCCGCCCGATAACGCGGATGTCACCACCTTGTCAGGCGGTGAAAAACGCCGTGTCGCACTTTGCAAGCTGTTGTTGGAAAAACCCGACATGCTGCTGCTCGATGAGCCGACCAACCACCTGGACGCTGAAACCATCGCTTGGCTGCAAAACCACCTGATCGACTACAAAGGCACAATTCTGATCGTCACCCACGACCGTTATTTTCTGGATGACATCACCGGATGGATACTGGAACTCGATCGCGGGCGCGGCATCCCATACGAGGGCAATTATTCCGCATGGGTTGAACAAAAAGCCAAACGCATGGCGCAAGAAGCCCGTGAAGACAAATCAAAATCGAAAACGCTGGAACGCGAGTTGGAATGGATGCGTCAGGGGCAAAAAGCCCGCCAAGCCAAACAAAAGGCCCGTGTTAACGCCTATAACGAACTGGCAGGGCAATCAGAGCGCGACAAAGTCGGCAAGGCCCAGATCATCATCCCCAACGGTCCGCGTTTAGGCGCGCAGGTGATCGAGATTGAAAACCTGAACAAAGCTTATGGTGACAACCTGCTGATCGATGATCTTAGCTTCAGCTTGCCACCCGGTGGGATTGTCGGCGTGATCGGCCCCAACGGTGCGGGTAAATCGACACTGTTTCGGATGCTGACAGGGCGGGAACAGCCAGACAGCGGTACGGTGACATTCGGTGACACGGTGAAACTTTCCTATGTCGATCAGTCCCGTGATGCGCTGGACGACAAGAAAACCGTCTGGGACGAAATCTCGGGTGGCAATGACATCATCCAGCTGGGGGACGCTGAAGTGAATTCACGTGCTTATTGTTCCAGTTTCAATTTTAAAGGCGGCGATCAGCAAAAGCCGCTGGGGTTGCTATCGGGGGGTGAACGCAATCGGGTTCATTTGGCGAAGCTTTTGAAGGATGGCGGCAACGTGCTGCTGCTGGACGAGCCGACCAACGATCTGGATATCGAAACGCTGCGGGCATTGGAAGACGCGCTGACGGATTTCGCGGGCTGTGCGGTGGTGATCAGCCACGATCGTTTCTTTTTGGACCGTATCTGCACACATATGCTGGCGTTTGAAGGTAACAGTCATGTGGAATGGTTTGAGGGCAACTTCGAGGACTATGAAGAAGACAAAAAACGCCGTCTGGGTCCGGACGCCTGCGAGCCGAAACGGGTGAAGTATAAGAAGTTCACACGCTGATCTATAACCTATGTCCCAGTTGGGACAGGGGGTTAAGATATTGTTTTTATGGTGTATAAAAAATTTTAATGTATCTATTTTAATGTATCTAATGGATGAAATATAAGAAGGGAACGAGGGAACGAAATGATAAAATGGATGGCAGAATTCGAACTTGAGACAATTGCTGCCATTCCTCCTAATATTTCAATAATCCCACAAACTAATCCCACAAATAGCTACTCTTTTAAAATTATAAATAAAGACTTGCCAGAAGAAGGCCCCGCTACATTAATAATACGAATTTTCTTTAACTCTGAAGATATAAAATCTGCAGAAGAACAAGCTGAAGAAATCCTTGAGCAAATACTTTCAAGATTTAGCTTAGTGTATTCTTTACCAATTACCATTTTAGGCCCAACAGTCTTGGTAGATTGGTCCGACGACAAAACGATGCGTGATTTCTTCATTTATTCAAAATATAACACTGAGGATTATGATGGTTTCTTAATTCCTGAACCTCTAGAAGCCTTCGATATTTTATATAATGACGAATACGCTTTTGAACTAGAGCAATGTCTCTCTTGGTTTAGGTCTGGAATTCAGGCGCGAAATCTTAGCCATCAGTTTCAGTGCTTTTGGTTTGTAATTGAAACCTTATCCGTTGTGAATTCGGACAGGAGTAAAACTCAAGATAAATGTGTTCGTTGCAGAGGAAACCTTGTTTGTTCAAGCTGTGGAGAACCCTCAATGCACAAGCCATTTCCAAAACAATTGATAAGACAATCTCTCATAGATATGGGAGTGGATCAGCCTCTCGTGGATGATCTATTTAAAGTACGAAACATGTTAATGCATGGCGATTCCAGGCAAACAATAGAAGATTTCTTTCGTCAGAAAGAGCAACCTAATTTTGAACTTGAGCAAATAGTTAACATATTAGCCAAAATTTCCAAACAAGCTACATTCGCTAAACTTGCAACGATTAAGAACAACTGTGAATTGTCTCTGCTTGAGCCAGACTCTTACGCGCACAAAAGAATGAAGGCAAAAGCTCACATTCAATCGGTTGTACCAAAAGGCTCGTATGGGTTGATGGATGATAAAATACCTAGACCTACAATCAATATTATAAAATCACCTCGAAATAGTACTGAAAACAAATAAACAGAATTTTTCTTCTAAACATTTATTGTTGAGATGCAGCATCGGCACGCCACATCACCCCCGTGTACACCTGTAACATTCCACATCAATACCACCACACCACACATTACCCTTCACTCTCAACACCTTACCCATAAACACATACATCAAACACGCCCTGCTACACACCCTCACCGCACCCATCCCCTCACCTGCCATGACCATCAATTGACCCCGCGTGCGTGGCCGAAGCCTTGTGGCAAACCCGATTTAGGCGCAACATGATCTCAAGAAATCAACCCTGAAAGGAGTCCCGAAAATGTCCCTGCAAAACAAATTCATGCGCTCCCTGATCATCTGCGCTGCCGCGTTGGGCATAACCGCCTCTTTAATCCCGCCGGCACATGCGGCTGACGGTAGCGATGTCGCCATTGGTGTGCTTGGCGGCGCGATAATTGCCGGCCTGCTTTACAGAAGCTACAACCGGCAACACCAAAGAGGATACGCCACATCGAACAGACGCTATGACGGCGATTACCGTTATGACAACAGATATTCGGGCCGACATAATCGTCAGGATTACATCAATTGGCAGCGTAACCGGCATGATCACCGCAGACATAACCGCCACTCACGTTAGTAACATAGCCACAAATTGCCATGCGCCCGCCAAGCCCGGGCGCATGGCACGACCATATGATGACAGGCTATAAGTTAAATTTCCCTATGGATTACCTGCATCCAACAGTTTAGCTACGCATCATGACCCCGCTGGCCTATATTTTTGCATTGCCCATCCGCGCCTACCGTCTGATTTTCAGCCCATGGGTCGGTCACGGGTGCCGTTTTCAGCCCACATGCTCGGCATATGCGCTGGAAGCTTTGGAAAAACACGGCGGTGTTAAGGGGTTCTGGCTGACAATCAGGCGCATCGGGCGCTGTCATCCGTGGGGCGCAAGCGGTATCGACAATGTACCGGACAAAAAAACCGGAAAATGTCGCAAATAGAATGGCCCGCGCAGGTTTTTGCATGATAGGCATCACGCGAGCGATGGCGTCGCTCGCTTTCATCATATCGTCCTGAACGCCCGGACATCTCTTTGGGGGTGTTTTGGAGATGCCCCTTCAAACAGGAGGCTCCGATGGAAACCAACCAATCAACCCGCCCGGAATTTTACACTTACCCCGTTACTGAAAAAGCGCCGCTGCCCTTTGCCCAAGCCGAATACGACCAACGTATCGCAGGCTTGCGTAAAATTATGCAAGATCAGGGGCTTACCGCGGTCGTTCTGACGTCCATGCATAACATCGCCTATTATTCCGGCTTTCTTTATTGCAGCTTTGGCCGCCCTTATGCCTGCGTTGTTACCGAAAACCGCGCGTTCACTGTGTCCGCAGGCATTGACGCGGGCCAACCCGCCCGCCGTTCAGCTTGTGAAAATATCACCTACACCGACTGGAAACGCGACAATTACTGGCGCGCGGTCAAATCCTGCCTGAACGGTGCAAAATCCATCGGCGTTGAAGGCGATCATCTGACACTTGTCGCCCAGCAAAAACTGCAGGAATTTCTGGGCCCGGAAAAAATCGCCGATATCGCCCCTGCCACCATGTTTCACCGCATGGTCAAATCCCCCGCCGAGATCGCATTGATCAAAGAGGGCGCGCGCATTGCCGACGTCGGCGGTTTCGCCATCCGCGACGCGATCAAAGTTGGCACCCGCGAAATCGACGTCGCCATGGCAGGCCGTGATGCGATGGAGCTGGAAATCGCCAAATCCTTCCCCGACAGCGAATTGCGCGACAGTTGGGTCTGGTTCCAATCGGGCCTGAACACCGACGGCGCCCACAACCCTGTCACATCACGCAGGTTGGAAGCGGGCGACATCCTGAGCCTGAACACTTTCCCGATGATCAACGGTTATTACACCGCATTGGAACGCACCCTATTCGTAGGCGAGCCGAACCAAGCGCAAATGCGGGTCTGGCAAGCCAATGTCGAGGCCCACGAACTGGGTCTTTCCCTGATCAAACAAGGTGCTACTTGTTCCGGTATCTGCGCTGAGATCAACGCATTGTTCGCGGCACATAACCTGCTGCAATACCGCAGCTTCGGTTACGGCCATTCATTCGGCATCCTGTCGCATTACTACGGCCGCGAAGCGGGACTGGAGCTGCGCGAAGACATCGATACCGCACTGACGCCCGGCATGGTTGTCAGCATGGAACCGATGGTCACCCTGCCCGAAGGGGACGCCGCCGCAGGTGGTTACCGCGAACACGATATCGTGGTGATAACGGAGACAGGTGAAGAAAACATTACCAAGTTCCCTTATGGCCCCGAACATAATATTGTGGCTGCCTAAATCAAATCCGGGTGTGCGTCTTGGCGCGCACCCAAACTCCATCGGCAATATTTTACCAAAACCAATTCGCCCCGGTAAATTCGCCTTGTCAAATCACCAAAAACGGCTCAAAGCCGCTTAAATGACAGAACCATATCATATTAGAATCAAAGAGTTTTCCAAACGGCTAGATAATTTAATCACCGTCATGGATTACTATGCAAAGCACGAAATCACCGCGCGAGATGAAATCACCGAAGGCCTGCTTTACGCTGACAGCATGAAAGCCTTGGATAAAGCCGCGCAAAGATTGAATACGGCGCATATGAATAGCTTGACTACCAAACAGAAATAGCAGACCTGCCGCAACCAAATACCCTCACACAAAGCCCCCAAATCTTAACACATCAATGCCCGACAATTTTCACGACGTTTAACCGACGCAATACCGACGTAAAACAGACATCGGATTTTAGCCTATCGGGATAAACCTTACGCCTGCGCACGCACTGTTCACAAATCCGCCGCTGGTCAAAGGCAGATCGTCGCGGTATACGCAGCCGCATGTTAGATGAAAACACCGATATACACGCGCTTTTCCAAGGCGCGCCAAGCACGACGGAGTTCAAGAAACTGCGTAAGCGTATCGTGCGCCAGACAAGGGACGCGATTGAGCAATTCGGCATGATTGAGCGCGGCGCCAAATGGCTTGTTTGTCTGTCAGGCGGCAAAGACAGTTACACGCTGTTGGCGGTTTTACATGAATTGAAATGGCGCGGGCTTTTGCCGGTGGAACTGCTTGCTTGCAACCTTGATCAGGGTCAGCCGAACTTTCCTGCAACGGTGCTACCGGAATTTCTTGAAAAAATGGGTGTGCCACACCGTGTGGAATTCGAAGATACATATTCAATCGTCAAATCCAAAGTCCCCGTTGGGCGGACTTACTGCGCCATGTGCTCACGGCTAAGACGCGGAAATTTATATAGAATTGCACGCGAAGAGGGATGTTCTGCCGTGGTGTTAGGGCACCACCGCGACGACATGCTGGAAACTTTTTTCATGAACCTGTTTCACGGCGGGCGGCTGGCAACCATGCCGCCCAAACTGGTTAATGACGAGGGCGATTTGTTCGTCTACCGCCCCCTTGCTTTCGTCGCCGAGAAAGACTGCGAAAAGTTTAGCGCAGCTATGAAGTACCCGATCATCCCTTGTGATCTTTGCGGTTCGCAGGACGGATTGCAGCGCCAACAGGTGAAGGCCATTCTGGATCAATGGGAGGCCAATAACCCAGGTCGCCGTCAGGTGATGTTCCGAAGTCTGATGAATGCACGACCCACGCATTTGCTGGATCAGGGCCTGTTCGATTTTGCAGGCCTTACGCGACCGAATCCCGCGCCAGAAAAAAAGCTTTAAAACCTTGACCTTTGGCATCAATTTCTATTGAACAAGCCAATCACTTTCCAATCCGTATCAGGACACCCGATGCAAGACGACAATAACAAAAATCTGATCCTAGCCACAGCCCTAAGCTTCCTTGTTATACTGGGGTGGTTCCTGTTTTTCCCACCAGAGCAGCCAACACAATTGCCACCAGCACAAACGGGTCAAACCGCCACAACACCGGGCGTAGATACAGCAAACACAGTGCCCTCGGCCACGACGGACGCGACGGTTCCATCGGCGACCGTATCACTGGGAAACGCAGAAACACTTGAACAGGCTATAGCAAAGTCGCCACGTTTGAAAATTGATACAAAACGCGTGTTTGGCTCCATTTCCCTGACGGGTGCTCTGATCGATGATTTGTCCCTGAAGGACTATAATGTGCGCCTGAACGACAACAGCGATAAGGTGCGCATATTGTCCCCTATTCAGGAAGACTCAGGCTACTGGGCATTCCACGCATGGTGGTCACCGGACAATTCTGTTGCCCCTGAAAATGTCCCATCCGCCAAAACCTTGTGGCAAGTGAAATCCGGTGATGTCCTGACCGAAACAACCCCGATTAGCTTGCAATGGGACAACGGTAATGGCCTGGTATTTCAACGTGACATTTCAATTGACGAAAATTATTTGATCAAGATCAAACAATCGGTTGAAAACAACACAAGCCAAACCGTTCAATTGGCCCCATATAGCGCCCTGTCACGCAAAGGCGCGTTGAACATTCGCGGTTTTTACATCCTGCACGAAGGTGCCATTGCATCATTTGATGGAACTTTGGTTGAAGAATCATATAAGAGCATTCGTAAATTCGATCCAAATAGTCGTGGCGTAAACACCACCAGCTATACGGTTTCAGAAGGTGGATGGACAGGATTTACCAACCAATACTGGATGACCAACCTGTTACCCGAGCCGGATCAGAAATTTGACAGTGTCACGGAATACAATGAAACAGCAAACCGCTATCAAACCGATCTGCGCCTTCCGCCCGTGACCATTGCGCCAAATGGCAGCTATGACATAACCACTTCGTTATTTGCTGGTGCTAAAGAATACGAAGCTATTAAAGCCTATGAAGAAAACAACGGCTATAACCAGTTTATCGACAGTATTGACTGGGGTATGTTCTTCTTCCTGACAAAACCGCTTTTCCTGGTTCTTCACTTCCTGAACGGCGTTATCGGCAATATGGGGTTGGCAATTATCGGCCTGACATTGTTGATCAAATCCATTTTATTCCCGTTGGCCTATAAATCATATGTATCCATGGCGCGAATGAAAGAGCTTCAGCCGCAAATGGAAAAAATCAAAGAAGACGCCGGCGACGACAAGCAAAAAGTCCAACAGGAAATCATGAAGCTCTACCGCGAGAAAAAGGTTAATCCCGCCTCCGGTTGCTTACCAATTCTGCTGCAAATACCGATCTTCTTTTCGCTTTATAAAGTGATTTTTGTGACCATCGAACTTTACCAAGTTCCTTTCGTCGCTTGGATCAAAGACCTGTCAGCACCGGATCCCACGTCTATCCTGAACCTGTTTGGTCTACTGCCGTGGACACCTACCGATTTACCGCAGATCATGACATTTCTATCAATTGGCGTCCTGCCGATCCTGATGGGGATATCAATGTACCTGCAACAAAAACTGAACCCTGCACCTACCGATAAAACCCAAGCACAGATCTTTGCCTGGATGCCTTGGGTGTTTATGTTCATGCTGGGCAGTTTTGCCAGTGGTTTGGTACTGTACTGGATTACAAACAACACCATCACATTCATTCAGCAATACACCATCATGCGAAGCCAAGGCGTGAAGCCCGATATTATGGGCAACATATTCAAGCGCTTCAAAAAGGATGAGGCCGAAAGTTAATGAAAACTGTAGCAGCTCTTTTTCGTCACCCGATAAAGGGGCATGGACGGCAAGAGCTGACACATGTTTCTGTTGATCCCGGGCAGATATTCCCGTTTGACCGTCGTTGGGCAGTTGCACATGATGCTTCCAATATTGCGGCGGGACCACAGGATTGGGCGCAATGTCTGAACTTTTCACGCGGGGCAAAAGCGCCATCGCTCATGGCAATGACAGCCGATTTGGATGAAACAAGCGGGCAATTGATACTTAATCACCCTGACCTGCCCGAGATCACGTTTGATCCTGACAACGCCAGAGACGCTGCTCGTTTCATCGCATGGGTGCAACCGATCATGCCTGAAAACCGCGCCAAATCAAACGCGCTTGTGCGGGCAAACGGTTACGGCATGACCGATCAGAAACACCCCTATATCTCGATCAACACTACCGCGTCTTTGGCTGATCTTAGTCAAAAAGCAGGCACGGACATGTCAATGCACCGCTTTCGTGGGAATATATGGTTAAAGAATTCCGAACCTTGGGAAGAGTTTAACTGGATTGGCAAAACCATCCGTATCGGCGGTGCTCTATTAAAGGTCGAAGACCCAATTGAGCGTTGCCTTGCTACTACCTCTAACCCTGAAACAGGCCGTAGGGATGTTGAAACACTGGAGCTTTTACAAAACCATTGGGGCCATAAGGATTTTGGCGTTTTTGCAGCTGTTATTGAACCGGGCAGCATTGGCCTGAACGATACTGTCGAGGTTCTATAATGGACATGCGTTTCACAATTACCGAAAGACCGGATTACGCCGAACGCGATATTGGCCGCAAGCTTTTTGCAGGCGGTGCTGATTTCCTAAAGGGCGTTGTTGCCATGGACGGGATGCCACCATCAGACCGTTTAGAGGTTTGTTTCGCAGGCCGCTCAAACGTCGGCAAATCCAGTCTGATCAATGCACTGACAGGGCGCAAAGCGCTTGCGCGCACCTCGAACACACCGGGTCGCACCCAAGAGATAAACTTTTTCACTTTGGGCGAGAAACACTATCTGGTCGATGTTCCGGGTTACGGTTTTGCCAATGCGCCGAAACCCATCGTGGAAAAATGGCAACGCCTGCTAAAGGCATATCTTTCAGGCCGCCAATCCCTGCGCCGTGTGTTTTTACTGATAGACGCGCGTCATGGTGCCAAAGCGGTTGATGAAGAGATTATGCAACTTTTAGGCCGTTCTGCTGTTACTTTTCAGGTCATAATGACGAAATGCGACAAGCCATCAAAAGATGAAGTGGCGAAATCTGTAGAAAAAACCATGAAGGTTCTGGAAAAACATCCGGCTGCTTTTCCAGAAATTATCCTGACATCTTCGGAAAAAGGCGATGGGATAGACACCCTGCGCAGTGTAATTGCGACGATGGTTTAAAGCTTTACAGGCTGCCCATGTGGCGTGGTCTCATAAGCCTGCGTCCAATCTGATTTGCGTTGATCCATCGCTTGTTTGGAAACACCGCAGTTCACCTGCAAAACGGTTTCCAGCGCATTTAATGCCGCTTGGTAATAGTTTTCCACCGTATCGGTTTCAGCATCCACCTGTACGGCGCGCAATGCAGCCCCCAACGCATTTGACCAATCATCCGCCGCGATCTTTTCTTCTGCGATCAGATTTTGTGCAATCGCCAAGACCTGAGCTTGCCAAGCCTCATTGAATGTCGGCTCATCATCTAGACGCGGCAGTGGCGTTATTTTCATATCATTTTGCGGCAAGGTAATCCTCCCATAAATCCAGCGATATGCAGTCCAGCACATTGGCCTGCGCACCCCAGAGTTCGATCGCATTAAATAATACCGTATAAAGATGCTGAACCGTCTCAATACCCTTCGCACCATCATCGGGGAACAGATGCCCGCCGTGGTGCGCCAGTATAACCCCCACCTTGCCACGCGCATATTGCGGCAGCCGAGTATGGCCTGCCTGGCCAGTTGCATTGGTCACAACCTGTTGTCCGACAGCAAATTCAGGGGGTGCTGCAACAGGTCGATCAAACTTTGATGCCATGGTGCCATTATGTTTCAGGACCGCATCGTAATCCATGGTTTCTATCTGCTCAAAGGGCGGCGTAGTAGAAACACCGCTTTCCAACTCTTCAAAGGTAAACAACCCGGCATCGATCATCGCTGCCATATCGGTTTGTGCCCAGCTGTCGAAATAGGGTCGGTTCAGGTAATCATCGGCGGGAATTAATTCACGCACATGCCGCCACCAGTCAATTGTAATACTGGACGCACGCGCAGTGCGCGACATGCCCCATTCGCGACCCTCGTATTCCGCGTGAAACGGCTCTTGCGGCTCATTTACATCGACGGGGCCATAACCCAGCTTGCCGCCCAGATCATGGATGCCGTCCATCACACATCCCCCGTTTTCAAATCACGGTCTGTCCCGATCATAGAGTTGCGCGTGACCAATTTGGCCAATTCATCCTCTGACATGCCCTCAGTACCGGCGGGACGTTCGGGGATCACCAGATAGCGTAATTCCGCGGTGCTGTCCCAGACATGGACAGCCACATTCTCTGACAATTCCACACCGAATTCCGCTAGAACCGCACGTGGTTCACGCACGATACGTGAGCGATATGCCGCGGTTTTATACCAGTTTGGCGCCATGCCCAGAATTGCGAACGGGTAGCATGAACAAAGCGTGCAAACCACAATGTTGTGACTATCGGGCGTATTTTCCACAGCTTTCAAATGCCCCGAAGCTGGCCCTGTAAAGCCCATTTCATCCACCGCTTTAGAGCCGTCTTTCAGCAACCGCGCCTTGAATGCGGGATCAACCCATGCGCGCGCCACAACATGTGCGCCGCGCTTGGGGCCAATATCATCTGCATAAACCTCAACCCAACGATCAATGTTTTCGCTGTTCACCAAGCCTTTTTCAACCAAAATGGTTTCCAGT
>JAJFHY010000041.1 GCA_021775375.1 Amylibacter sp.
GGGATGGAGGATAAGCCCAGTCATGTGATGCGCCACGGCAAAAATACCAGTATGTGGAGTTGTATCGATGCCGTACGTGACAAACATGCGGAAGTAGCTGTTTCCTGTGGGAATACTGGCGCGCTGATGGCCGTTTCAATGCTCCGCCTGCGCATAGCGCGAGGTGTGAACAGGCCGGCAATTGCGATCCTGTGGCCTTCTGATAATCCGCAAGGTTCCAATGTGATGCTTGATGTCGGTGCGGATATTCGCGCCGAAGCATCGGACCTTTTGCAATACGCTTTAATGGGTGCCTCTTATGCCCGTAACGGTTTGAATGTGAGTCGCCCGAGAATCGGTTTGCTTAATGTTGGCACTGAAGAGCACAAAGGCCGCATTGAACTACAAGAAGCCTATGAACGCATTAGCGAGCAGGCTGATAATGCCAATTTTGATTTTGTAGGCTTCGTAGAAGGTGGCGATATTCCATCCGACAAAGTCGACGTAATCGTAACAGATGGGTTTACCGGCAATATTGCATTAAAAACCGCAGAAGGCACAGCTATGCATGTGCGTCAATTATTGCGCGATACCTTCAAACAAAGCCCATTGGCAATGATAGGTGCGGTTTTTGCATATGGGGCATTACGCCGTCTAAGCAAGCGCATTGACCCGCGTCGTTCCAACGGCGGGGTTTTTCTTGGTCTGAACGGCACGGTTGTAAAATCTCACGGCGGCGCAGATGAAAACGGCATAGCAGCAGCCATAGATTTGGCGTACCAGCTGGCTAAAAATGGTCTTACGGCAAAATTAGCTGCACGTGTTGCTAATGGGTCCAGCTTAAGCAATGATGTTATAATAAAAGACTAAACAATGAGGCACCCATATGAGCGTGATCCGAGCAGTCCCGATTGGCGTTGGCCATTACCTTCCATCCCGCGTTGTCGAAAATGCGGAATTTGAAAAGTGGTTAGACACTAATGATGAGTGGATTCAGGCACGGACAGGTATTCAACGCCGCCATTTTGCCGCCGATGGTGAACTGACTTCTGATTTGGCATATGAGGCTGCCGTTGATGCCTTGAATGACGCGGGCATTAGCGCATCCGATATAGACGCCATCGTTTTGGCCACCTCTACGCCGGATCAGACATTTCCGTCTACTGCAACCAAATTGCAGGCTAAGCTTGGTATGAAAAATGGTTTTGCCTTCGATTTACAAGCCGTTTGCGCCGGGTTTGCTTATGCCGCGACCATCGCAAATTCTTTGATCCTTTCAGGTCAGGCAAAACGTATCCTTGTCATTGGAGCCGAAACATTTTCCCGTATTATGGATTGGCAAGATCGCACGACATGCGTTTTGTTCGGTGACGGTGCCGGCGCAATGATACTGGAAGCCCAAGAGGGCAATGGTACACCATTGGACCGGGGTATATTGTCATGTGATCTACATTCGGATGGACACTACAACGATATTTTATATGTGGATGGCGGGGTATCCTCAACCCAAACAACAGGCGTTTTAAAAATGCAGGGTCGGGAAGTCTTTAAACACGCGGTAACAAAGCTGGCTTCATCAGGTGAAAATGCTTTGGAAGCTGCCGGGCTGACTGCAGATGATGTCTCTTGGATTGTTCCGCATCAGGCCAACTTGCGGATCATCAAAAGCACGGCTCAAAAGATGGGTGTTTCAATGGAGCGCGTGGTGGTCACTGTCCAAGATCACGGCAATACATCAGCCGCATCGATTCCCCTTGCCATGTCCGTGGCCAACAAAAAGGGACAAATTAAGCGCAATGATCTGCTTCTAACCGAGGCTATTGGCGGTGGATTGGCCTGGGGGGCCGTTGTTTTGCGCTGGTAACGGCCTAAACGCATAATATTACACAGAACATATTGACTCGCATTCCCGATTTTATCTAATCTTTTCAGGATTAGGGGAGATATTAATATGAGCGACAAGACTTTAACCAGAATGGACTTAGGCGAAGCGGTTTTCCGCGAAGTCGGATTATCACGAAATGAATCTTCTGACCTAGTGGAAACTGTCCTTGGACATGTATCCGACGCACTTGTTAGTGGTCAGAATGTTAAGATTTCATCATTCGGCACATTTAGCCTACGTGACAAAAAGGCCCGTGTCGGTCGCAACCCGAAAACGGGGCAAGAAGTGCCCATTACACCGCGCCGTGTTCTAACCTTTCGCCCATCACATCTTATGAAAGAACGTGTATCAGTGGGCAATAAAAACTAGTCAGGTACAATTAATGAAAAAGTCACCCGATGCATTTCGTACAATATCTGAGGTTGCTGAGTGGCTTGATACACCTGCCCATGTGTTTCGCTTTTGGGAAAGCCGGTTTACACAGATAAAACCAATTAAACGCGCAGGCGGCAGACGTTACTATCGTCCTACCGATATGCTTTTATTGGGCGGTATAAAAAAATTACTGCACGATGGTGGAATGACCATCAAAGGTGTTCAGAAAATATTACGTGAAAAGGGTGTGAAGCACGTTCAATCCCTATCGCAACCCGTTAGCCTACAAGTTGCGGTTAAAAAGAAAAGCAAAGCGGCACCAATAGTTGAACCCACTCAGGTTACTGAACCGGTAGCTACAGAAGAACAGCCCTTATCTGCTGATAGCCCACGCGTCAGTATTAAGCCAAAAGTACCGGAACCAGTAGTTGCGAAACTCGAAGCCGACGCCCAAAGCGAAAACATAAATACGCCAGAGCAGGAATCATTAGACTTGCCCCCCATTGCAAGTAACAACGAGGCAACGTTATCGGTCATAAACTTCCCGGAAACTTTAAAAACGGTATCAGATATTTCTCTCAAGGATATGGAAGATATTGAAGCGCTTTATTACAGTCTTAAGATGGTTCGCAACAACATGATGCGTGTAAATGCGGGGCGATAGGGTCTTGCAACATTACCCGCTTGCACAGCCCAAAATCCACGATATAACGAAACCTTAGTCGGGCTATAGCGCAGTCTGGTAGCGCGTTCGTCTGGGGGACGAGAGGTCGCAGGTTCGAACCCTGCTAGCCCGACCAATAACCTGCAAC
>JAJFHY010000042.1 GCA_021775375.1 Amylibacter sp.
ACGAAATGTATCGCCCCCAGTTTTGTCGGTAATTTCGTTGCTGCACTCATCTAACCACGCCCCTTATCCGCTAATTTTTCCACCAGATTTGCCAGCTGCTCTGTTGCATTGGGACAGCTCTGCGTCAATGCAGCTTTCGCCATTTTTGCAGCTCCATCCGCATTTTCCAGAACAGTTGCAATACATTTGGCCAAGCTTTCAGACGATAGATCTTTCTCCGGGATCACAATTGCCCCACCAGCTCCTGCAAGCCCGCGTGCATTGGCGTTTTGATGATCATCCATCGCAATTGCCAAAGGCACCAGAATGGATGGCCGCCCGATAGTTGCTATATCCGCCACAGAGGATGCACCTGCACGCGACACCACCAATTGGGCCTCGGACATCAAGCGTGGAATATCACGAAAGAAAGGTGAAATCTCTGCCCGCACATCGGCCTGCGCATAAGCCGCCTCACAGTCGGGTATATCCTCTTCGCGGGCTTGTTGAATAACACGCAGCTGCTGTTTTAATCCAACTGGTAACAAAGCCACCGCTTGAGGCATGATTTGTGACAAAATCCGCGCCCCTTGCGAACCGCCAATGGCCAGAATGCTCATTGGCCAATCGCCAGGTGTAATGTAGTTGGAGCCATGTTTTTCCAAAACGGCGCGACGCACAGGATTACCTACATGTATGCCCTTAACGCCTTCAGGCATATCTGTCGGCCAAGTGCCGCAAGCCACCACATCGACCTTTGAAGCAAATTTTTTGTTTACGCGGCCAAGCACGCCATTTTGTTCATGGATCATGCGCGGCAATTTCAATGTGCCTGCAGCCAACATTGCAGGAATAGCGGGATATCCGCCAAAGCCTGCCACTACAGCAGGGCGGTCACGCATCATCGAACGGCGCGCCGAAATCGCACCCATCAAAATCCGAAACGGCACGCGCAGTTTCGCCATTAAACCGCCACGCGCAAACGTGCCGGAATTCACCACTTCGACCTGAACAATATGAGGAAAACCGCCCGTGTAACACGCACCGCGCGGATCGGTTGACAGTTTCACCCGCCAGCCACGGCGCAGCATTTCTTCGGCCAAGGCTTGTGCTGGAAACATATGTCCGCCGGTTCCGCCAGCGGCAATCACCAAAAGAGGGCCGTTAGTCATTTCGGATAATCCTCGGGCTATGACTGCCACGCCCCAATAGATCGCTCATGTCACCTTGTGCGCGAGTACGGGTAAAGGCCAGTAACAGACCCAACCCGATGCCGGCGGCCACAAGCGAGGAGCCACCATAGCTGACAAATGGAAGTGTCATGCCTTTGGCCGGTAGCAGACGTGCCGCCACCCCCATATTGATCATTGCCTGCATACCGAAGAGAACGGCAATACCAGTTCCCGCGAGGCGAATAAACGGATCGCGTTCGCGGATAAGCCGAAACAATGACCGGACTGTAACCACTAAAAACAAAATAATAATCACCAGAACCAGTATCAGGCCATATTCTTCTGCGGCGACCGCAATAATAAAATCCGTATGTGCATCAGGTAGTGACCATTTAACCTGTCCCTCGCCGACACCGACACCAAAGAAACCACCTTCCTGAATAGCATTTGTAGCATAACCGATCTGGGTTCGCGGATCTAAATCAGGGCTTAAAAACCCATCGATGCGCCGCGCAAAGTGTTCAGAATTATTGTAAGAGAACATCCCGGCTGCCACCACACCACCGGCCATGGTAACGAGCAATATCATTGGCGCACCGGCGATGAAGTACATCACACCCCAAGACGCGATAATCAACATGGCTTGGCCAAAATCAGGCTGCATTGCCAGCAAAAAGGCGACACTTATCGTTACAAAGAAAGATATTCGACGGCCGGGCGGCCCGCCGACCTTAAAGGCCGAAGCCATCATCCATGCCGAAAATACGATAAAGAAAGGTTTCAAAAATTCGGATGGTTGAACCGATGCAAATCCAAGTGAAAACCAGCGTGTTGCACCTTTTCCATAATCAGTCCCGAAGAAAGGAAGCAAGAGCAATGCTATAAAACATATGCCAAAGCCGAAAATTCCAAGCCGGCGCAACATTAACGGTGACATCATCGAGACCACCATCATCACAGCCAATGCAACCGAGCCAAAGAAAAGCTGTTTGTAAACATAATAAAACTGCGGCAATCCGTTGCGTTCTGCCAATGGAACCGAAGCGGCCAATCCCAACAATATACCAATTAGAAACAGCCCCAATATACACGACAATGAAAGCCGGTCGATTGTACGCCACCATCTGGGTAAAATTGGATCATTGGGTTGCTGGACAACCCTGCCAAAGGCCATTTCTGTCATCGTCGCCTGCTCGCCGTTTACTGCCGTTCACATGCGGCCTCATTTAACGGGCCGTCATTGCTTATAGGGATGCCATATATTTTGTCATTTGGCTAGTACTTTGCACATGATATGGCGAAATTCAGCCACCGATTTCATTCTTAACCGCCGCTACAAAAGCGTCACCACGCTCTTCAAAGCTGCTGAACTGATCAAAACTTGCACAAGCCGGTGCCAACAATACAACATCGCCTGATTTTGCATTTTTCGCGGCAGTTTTAACGGCAGCTTCAACTGTGCCGGATCTTTCATATGCGACATCGACCAATTGATCCGCAAATATATCTGCGGCATCGCCCACAAGATAGGCTTTTATCACGCGATCAAACAAAGGCGCAAGCGGTGCAATACCGCCCTCTTTCGCCTGACCGCCAACGATCCAGTGAATATTTTTGAACGCCGATAGGGCTTTCTCTGCCGCATCCACATTAGTGGCTTTACTATCATTGACAAAAATAACGCCGTCATGCTGCGCAATAATCTGGCATCTATGCGCAAGGCCGCCATAAGACTGCAAGCCTGCCTCAACCACTTTCGGCGCAATCGCCAAGGCACGACATACCGCATAAGCCGCACAGGCGTTTTGGTGATTATGCGCGCCAGGCAAACCTTGCATCTTGCGCAAATCTATCGACGCCACCTGCCGCCCTTTGCGCCATTCAGCCAAAAAGCCTTTGCGGGCAAAAACCGACCATCCACGCCCCTGCAACTTGCGCCCCGATGAGATCGCAATAACCGGTTCGCCGGTTTCACTGTCTTGGCGCACCTGATTTGCCAGATAACGCCCTTCGGGTTCATCAACACCGATGATCGCTTTATCAGGCCCGCCTTCTGCAAACAAACGCCGTTTGGCCGCAAAGTAACCGCCAATACCACCATGTCGATCCAGATGATCCGGCGAAAGGTTCATAAACACTGCCATGTCAGGGGCCAAAGCCCGCGCGAGTTCGCATTGATAGGACGATAGTTCCAACACCACAATCTCGCCATCGCTGGCAGGTTCAAGGTCCAATACTCCGCGCCCGATATTACCACCCATTTGAACAGGCTTTCCCGCCTCTTGCAAAATATGCGCAATCAAGGCCGTTGTGGTTGACTTGCCGTTCGATCCCGTGATGCAAATCACCCGTGGCATAACATCGAATTTATCCCACTCGGGTGTCGCATAAGATCGAAAAAATAATCCGATGTCATTGTCCACGACAACACCTAACCCCCATGCCTTTTGCACGATTGGATGCGCTTTTGGATAAAGGTGCGGAATTCCGGGCGATACAATCAGGCTGACGACGTCTTCCCAAGGCTTGTCCTTGTTCAGGTCTGCAACCTGCAAACCAGCATCTTCGGCCATTGTCCGTGCAGCTTCTTTATCATCCCAACAAACAGGTATTGCGCCACCTGCCTGCAAAGCCAATGCCGCTGACAGACCAGAACGACCCAGCCCAAGAACAGCGACCTTGTGATCCTCATATCCGCGTACAGGGATCATCAGCGTATCTTCAGCGTGGCCAAACCGACTAAGGCCAAGATCAGTGCGATAATCCAGAAACGGATCACAATCTGCGGTTCTGACCAGCCTTTTTTCTCAAAATGGTGGTGAATAGGCGCCATCAAGAATACGCGCTTGCCCGTCTTTTTGAAATATAAAACCTGAATGATCACAGACAGTGCCTCGACCACGAACAGCCCACCGACAATCGCCAGAACAATCTCGTGTTTAGTACAAATTGCTATTGCGCCCAGTGCACCGCCTAAAGCCAATGAGCCTGTATCACCCATAAACACCGCAGCAGGCGGCGCATTATACCAAAGAAAACCCAACCCCCCGCCGATCAGCGCCGACGTAAAGATCAATAACTCACCAGTTCCCGGCACATAATGCACATCCAGATATTCGGTAAAGTCAACACGACCAACAGCATAGGCAATAATGCCCAATGTGGCGCCCGCAATCATCACTGGCATAATTGCAAGCCCATCCAGCCCGTCTGTCAGGTTAACCGCATTTGCCGATCCCACAATCACGATCATTGCAAACGGAAAGTAAAGATAACCAAGGTTCACAAGCGCATTTTTGAAGAAAGGCATCGCCAGTTGGCCTGACAAATCCTCAGGCTGAACCCGCGCTGCAACGATGGCTGCTAGCAAAGCAATGGCAAACCCGATCAAAAGCCGCGCCCTGGACGAAAAGCCGGCTACCGTTTGTGTCGAAACTTTAAGGTAATCATCAGCAAAACCGATCAAGCCAAAACCGGCTGTCACCAACAAAACAATCCATACATATGCATTATCTGTGCGGGCCCATAGCAGTGTTGATATCAGCAAGGTTCCAAGGATTAGGACACCGCCCATCGTCGGGGTCCCCGCCTTTGCAATGATGTGGCTTTCGGGGCCGTCATCACGAATTGGTTGGCCCTTCTTTTGCTTGCGTTTCAACCAGTTAATCAATGGTTGACCAAATATGAAACTCAGGATCAATGCCGTAAAAAAAGCACCACCCGAACGAAACGTTATGTAACGAAACAAATTAAATGCATCGCCCCCATCAGACAATTCACTTAAAAAATATAACATCGCGCCTTTACCCCTACTTTATATGCTTATGCACTTATTTTTCTGATAACGTCTACAATTTTTGAAACTTTAGATCCTTTAGACCCTTTAACCATCACAATATCGCCCGGCTTTAACAAATCTTCAATTTGGTCGGCCGCCATCTCTGCATTTTCGATCCAAAGGCCACGGTTTTTCTGTGGTAAGGCGGCATAAAGCCCCTGCATCAATGGACCAACCAAATGAATAACATCTATGGCTTTCAAAGCAGGTATACCCGCCATTCCCACATGTAAGGCTTTTTCTGTATCGCCCAATTCCAGCATATCACCTAAAATTGCAACTTTTCGACCCTTAGCATGGATTTGGGACAATACGTCCAACGCCGCCGCCATTGATGTTGGGTTTGCATTAAAACCTTCATCGATCAATTCAATCGATGCACCGTTGGCCAGCATAACAGCTTCGCGCCTTCCGCGTCCTGCGGGCGTTGTCCATGTTGAAAGATTTTGCAAGCAGATGTTTAAATTTGCACCAACCGCATCGCATGCAGCGATAACCGCCATAGCATTCATCGCCAGATGCGCGCCGGGTGCACCAAGGGTGAATTCAATTTTCTGACCGGCCAGATCGAAAACAACTTTGGTGGACTGATCCGAGACATAGGCAGCGGTCAGTTGAAAATCTGCGTCTTTCGCTCCACCAAAAGTCACAATCCGCGCGTCACGCGCCTTGGCTGCATCGCGTAATATGTGAAATGTATCAATATCCGCATTCAACACGGCGGTGCCGTCTGCCTTTAGTCCGTCAAAAATTTCAGATTTGGCCTGCGCGATCGCATCAACACCTGAAAACGCGACCAGATGCACAGGTGCGACAGTGGTAATAACAGCAACATCCAAATCAGCCATAATTGCCAATGGTCTAATCTCGCCCGCGTGGTTCATACCGATTTCAATCACTGCAATTTGTGTATCGACTGGCATCCGCGCCAAAGTCAGCGGCACACCCCAGTGATTATTGTAGCTCATTTCTGCGGCATGCACACGGTACTGACCGCTTAGTGCTGTGCGTAACATTTCCTTGGTACCGGTTTTCCCGACAGAACCGGTAACCCCGATTACCTGCCCCGATATGCGCGCACGTGCTGCACGCCCCAATGCTTCCAACCCTTGCAGAACATCGTCTACAATCAACAATGGCGCATCGGTCGCAACCCCGTCAGGCACATGGGTCACCAAAGCCGCCGCCGCACCTTTTGCCAAAGCCTGTGACACGAATTCATGCCCGTCGCGAACATCAGTCAAAGCGACAAACAAATCGCCTTTTTGCAAGCTGCGCGTGTCGATTGATACGCCATGCGCCTGCCAGTCATTGGTACTTTCGCCACCTGTTGCCGCAATTGCATCTGCGGATGTCCAAAGCACACTCATGCCCCCATCCCGTCAAGAGCGGCCACTGACATGCTGGCTTGTTCCGCATCGTTAAACGGCAGTATCTGATCTTTGATAATCTGACCCGTTTCATGCCCTTTGCCCGCAATCAGCAATGCATCACCCGCTTGCAAAGTATCAACCGCTGCTAAAATCGCCGCCGCGCGGTCGCCGAATTCATTGGCATTCGGACAAGCCGTCATAATCTCGGCGCGAATATCACCGGGATTTTCAGACCGCGGATTATCATCCGTCACAAACACAATATCCGCATGTTCAACAGCTGCTTTACCCATCAAAGGCCGTTTCGCCCTGTCGCGATCACCGCCTGCGCCAAACACCACAATCAATCGCCCTAAAACATGCGGGCGCAAGGCCTTAAGTGCTGTCTCCAATGCATCAGGCGTATGGGCAAAATCGACAAAAACATTACCACCGTTTCGACGTGTCGCCGCCAGTTGCATCCTGCCCGGAACGGTTTGCAATCCGGATAGAACGCCAAACACATCCGCAGGTAAAGCACCCGCCGCAATCACCATCCCAGCCGCAATCAAAACATTTTCAGCCTGAAACGCACCGATTAAAGATAAGCGCACCGTGTGAACATCACCACGCCATAAAAAACGCAAGTCCTGCCCGGTACCATCGCAGCGCGTGTTTAGTATCTGCAGATCGGCCTCGTCATGGCCAAGTGTAATCACGTCTTGGCCGCGTGCCTTTGCAATCGCAACCAGCTCTGCACCTTTGGGGTCAAGCGTATTGATCACAGCCGAGCCTTCCGGCGGTAAAACCCGCGAGAACAAGCCTTCCTTAGCGGCGAAATAATCATCGAAATTTTTGTGATAATCCAGATGATCCTGACTAAAATTGGTAAATCCGCCAACCGTCAGATACACCCCGTCCAACCGTCGCTGTTCCAAGCCGTGGCTTGAAGCTTCCATTGCCGCGTGGGTAATGCCCTCATCCTTCAGTTTACGCAATAAACGGTGCAATGTAATAGGCTCTGGTGTGGTGTGTTTCAGACCTTCGGTATAAGCCCCTTCAACACCCGTTGTGCCAAAATTAACGGCCTCATAACCCAGCGCTACCCATATCTGGCGTGTGAAATTCGCCACCGAAGTTTTACCGTTGGTGCCTGTTACCGCCGTCATCGTCGCGGGTTGTGCACAAAAATACCGTGCAGCAGCAAATGCCAAGGCCTGCCGCGGATCATCAACGACAATATACGGAATTTTCAATTCACCCACATCGCGTTTTGCAAATAAAAGACCTGCTGCGTCGGTTAAAACCGCCCCTGCCTGCATGCGCGCCGCATATTGTATAAATTCGCCGCCATGAATTGTGGAACCCGGCAATGCAGCAAATAAATTTCCCGGGCGGACATTGCGGCTGTCAACGCAAAGTCCGGTAATAACCTGATCAGCACCGCCAATCCCATGCGTTGGCATCAATCCCAATTCTTTTAATGTCTTATCGGATTTAAAACCAGCGGGCATAAAAGTCGCATCCTTGATCAGTTTTTTACCTGCGTGTATTGAACTTTCCCATTACCTGCAACCTCTGGGCGCATATTCAAAATAGGGGCCAGACGGGTTATTAATTCTGCTGCCACAGGCACCGCTGTCCATCCCGCAGTACGGCGTTTTTCGCCTGCTGCCTGTATTGATGGCTCATCCAGTGTAAGCACTAAAACATACTTGGGATCATACGTAGGGAACGTTGCGGCAAACGTCGCGATAACCCTGTCTTTATAATATCCGCCACTTGGTTTTGGCTTATCGGCAGAACCGGTTTTACCACCGACGGAATATCCTTTAACCTCGCCGAAACTGGCCGTACCGCGCGTCACCACATTACGCAACATCCGCAACACAACCTTTGATGTATCATCTGACATAATGCGTTCACCATGCAGGTTATCACGATCAGACTTGATCAATGTTGGCTTCACCTGGAACCCACCATTGGATAATGTCGCATATGCAGATGCCAAATGAAGTGGTGTCGCCGCAATACCGTGACCATAGGAGATGGTCATCGTTGAAAGTTCAGACCAGTTTTTCGGTACCAACGGTTTGATATGTCTGGATTCGGTCAATTCAAGTGACGTCGGTTCAAAAAAACCCAGCTGGCCCAGGAATTTCTGTTGTGCTTTACCACCGATGGTTTGCGCCATATGCGCAGTGCCGATGTTCGATGATTTCACAATCACATCCATCATGCTTAATTTTGATCCATAATTGTGGAAATCACGGATTTTAAACTTGCCCCATTTAATCGGGCCTTTGGTATCGATCATTGTATTTTCATTCATCAACCCTTTGTCCAAAGCAAGTGCAGCCGTGAACAGTTTAAAGGTCGAACCCAGCTCATATACACCTTGTGCGGCGCGGTTAAATAAAGGGCTGTCAGATGGGTCACCCTTTACCAAAGGCTGGGGTCGTTCATTAGGATCAAAATCCGGCAATGAAACCATGGAAACGACTTCACCGGTATGAACATCCATCAAAACCGCGGCGGCCCCTTTGGCCTTCATAATTTTCATCCCACCTTCTAAAACACGACGGGTTGTCGCTTGTGCCGTCAAATCAATGGACAATTGCAATGGCTTGTCGAGTTGGGCAGGATCACGCATACGCTCATCAAAATATTTCTCAACGCCAGCCACACCAACCAGCTCTGCTGCACGCACATCCTCTTTGCCAAAACCTGTTCCACCCAGAATATGGGCCGCCATGGCCCCATTGGGATAAAGCCGCATTTCACGAGGCCCGAACAATAGACCAGGTTCGCCGATATTGTGAACATTCTGTTGCTGTTCGGGGCTTATTTTCTTACGCACCCATACAAATCTGCGCTTACCCGTGAACTGCCCAAGTAAAGTCTTTAATTTAAGATCAGGGAAAATTTTCACCAGTTCTTTGGCGGCGCGCTCCGGATTGATCATCATTTGTGGTTGCGCATAAAGCGATGTTGTAATCAGGTTCGTGGCTAAAGTTATTCCGTTTCTATCAACAATATCAGCGCGTTGTGAATAAATCCGGGAATCTGTCATAGCCATTTGCGGCTCTGCCGGTTCACGCATCGCAAGCACTGCCATTTTGCCGCCGATTGCAATGAAGCCCAAAAAGAATACCAACCCCAACATTGTCAGCCGCGCCTCTGCGCGCCTTCGCAATTTTTGTTGGGTGGCCTGATTGCGCTTGGCGCGTTCTGCAGCTTCTATCTGATCCGGGTTCTGGCCATTTTTTCGCGCATCAATAATACGGGCCAGCGGGCGTAATGGTGTTCTGGTCATGGTTGTTGCCCCCCATTCTCACCGCCATCGGAATTAACGCTGACAGGTGCATTTATGTCATATGGGTCGGGGGTTGGATACGAAACCATTTCACTGTCACCAAAATGGGATGGCAGTAAAGGTATCAGTTTAAGGTCTGCGAAATTCAGATCCACTAGATCGCGCAAACGATCTGGGCGGTTCAAATATGCCCATTCTGCGTTCAGCACTGCAATTGTCTCTTTTTCCTGTGCAATTTGCTGCTGCAATTCCTTTACTTCACGCAATGATACTTGCGTTTTATAGTTCTCTTTATAAGCCCAATAGGCCAGTCCAATGACAAAAGCGGAACAGACAAGATAAAATAAAGAACGCATTAATTCAGCCTCGTATAATCGAATGCAGGTAAACCAAGGGCCTTGGCATCTATCGTGCCAGCAGGGGCAGAAGTACGCCGCGCCAGACGCAGCTTTGCAGACCTCGATCGCGGGTTATCCACCAATTCAGCCTCGGTTGGGCCGATCGCTTTTTTGGTGACTTTTTCAAATTGCGGTGATGTTGCTGCAATTTCAGGTGCATAGCGATTTGAACGCGCCTGTTCGCTGCGGGTCTGTATAAAACGCTTCACAATGCGGTCTTCCAGTGAATGGAATGTCACAACTGCCAGTATACCACCCGTTGCCAAAACCGCCTCTGCTGCAACCAACCCACGCACCAATTCGCCCAACTCATCATTTACCACTATGCGCAGAGCCTGAAATGACCGTGTCGCAGGGTGTACCTGTCCCGGTTTTGCCCGTGGCAATGCTGCTTCGACAATTTCACACAATTGCTTGGTTGTCTTAATAGGCGTTGTTTTTCGCGCCTCAACAATTCGCCGCGCAATCCGCCGCGAAGCTCGCTCTTCACCATATAAATACAAAATATCCGCCAATGCCGCCTCATCGGCTGAATTCACAACATCCGCGGCGGTCATACCGTTTTGTGACATGCGCATATCCAGTGGCCCATCTTGCATAAACGAAAACCCGCGTTCGGCCTGATCTATCTGCATTGATGACACGCCAATATCCAACACAATCCCGTCAAGCGGTACACCGCCATGTTCCGCAACCAGTTTATCAAGCTGTCCGAATGTCCCCTTGATCAGAACCAAACGATCACCATACTCATCTGCCCAATGCTTGGCGCGCTCAAAGACTTCCGGGTCGCGATCAATTGCATAGACGCAATCAGCGCCTGCATCCAATAACGCACGCGTATAGCCTCCGGCCCCAAAAGTGCCGTCCAGCCAACGGCCATGCACGGGTTCAACCGCATTCAAAATCGGTGTCAGTAAAACAGGAATGTGTGGAGATGAAGGGGGACTGTCCAACACTTGTACCATAGTTATTCCCCCGTAGATGCCGTATCTAACAAAACCAATGGGTCAACCATTTGATTTTCGTCATCAAGCCAGTCATCTTCGTCAAACCATTCATCCATGCGTGTTGCATTATCTTCATGGGCTGAGGGTTCCCAGATTTGAAACGTTGTACCTGCTGCCGCAAAAACCGCCTCGTTGGTGATCCCGAATTTATCGCGTAGTTTCTGTGATAAAACCAAGCGCCCGGTCGGATCCACTTGTACTTGTAGCGATTGGGTTAGAAACGTGTGCTCCATGTAACGGCGTTTCTTGGACCCAAGTTTTAAATCTTCAATACGTGATTCCAGATCTGCCATCGCGTTAACAGTATAACCTTCGATGAACTTACGCCCTTTGCCGCCATAAACCAGAATAAGTGTGGGGAACAAGCCTTTCGACCAATCAGGATCACCCTCTTCCAGAACACGTCGAAAGGCGGCGGGAATGGATACCCGACCCTTAGCATCCACCTTGTGGGTGCTTTCGCCTCTGAAACGTCTTGCCACGGAAACGGGCCTCCTTATATACTCTACCCGAAAATCGGGCTTGAAATGGAAACGGCGGATTGAACTGCTGCCACTGTTC
>JAJFHY010000043.1 GCA_021775375.1 Amylibacter sp.
TGCCTCGACCAGCAGCATCGCAAAATGCAGGAAAAGATAGTATAAAGAGATGCGAAACACATTGCGTTCAACTGCATAGTTATCGTCCTCGGCCTGATCTTCAGTCCGTTGCCAGATATTGTAAGCCCCTTTCAGGAACAGCATATTCAAGATTACGGATGCAGTAAAATAAAGCGGCCCGCCAATACTGGTGAACGCCACTGCAATGCCTACGGGTACCAATGCGATAGTGTACACAAGAATGTGGTTGCGTGTGGCCCGCTTACCATGAGTGACAGTTAACATCGGCACACCGGCTTCGGCGTAGTCATGGTTCATAAACAGCGCCAATGCCCAGAAATGCGGTGGCGTCCACATAAAGATCAATGCGAACATCAAAATACTTTCGATGCCTATACTGCCAGTTGCGACAGCCCATCCAATCATTGGAGGAAATGCACCGGCTGCACCACCGATAACAATGTTTTGCGGTGTCGAGCGCTTTAACCACATGGTGTAAACCACTGCATAGAAAAAGATCGTAAAGGCCAGCAGGCCTGCGGCCAGATAATTCGCAGTTAATCCCAGCATCAAAACTGCAATGACAGATAACCAAAGACCGAAGATAAGCGCATTGCTAGAGGTAATACGCCCTGCTGGTACAGGCCGTCTTTGGGTGCGTTTCATAACTGCATCAATATCGGCATCCCACCACATATTGAGCGCACCGGAGGCACCTCCGCCTATTGCAATAAACAAAATTGACGCAAAACCGATAACAGGATGAACCGACACAGGCGCCACTAAAAGACCCACCAGAGCTGTGAACACAACCAAGGACATTACGCGCGGCTTCAGGAGCGCTACATAATCGCCAAAATCGGTCTCGTTTCCGACCTCTATTACGCTTGCATCTGCCATTATCATACCCAAATTGCGAAGCGGGCCCAAAGGCCCGCCGGGGTTGGATTAGTTTGCGTTTGCGACTTGCACTGCTTGCGGTGCGCCCGCATCGGCATATTCACTGATCGCTTCTTCAAGCCAGACATCATAATCGTCCTCACTGACGACCATCACAGTGATTGGCATATAGGAATGGTCTTTACCGCACAATTCTGAGCACTGACCAAAATATATCCCCTCTTTATCGGCCTTAAACCATAACTCGGCCAAACGCCCTGGAACACCGTCTTGCTTTACACCAAAGGCAGGTATCGCCCATGAGTGGATCACATCAGCGCCGGTAACTTGTACAACAATGGTTTTCCCGACAGGTATCACAACAGCATTGTCAGTCGCCAACAAAAACTCATCCTCGTTATATCCAGCTTCTTTCAGAGCGGCTAAAACGGCTGGTGTCTTTCTGAATGCCTGATCTGCATCTGCATCGCTTAATGTTGCAGGATGCCCAATCATGTAGCTATCGAACTCAAAGTCATCATCTACATAATTATATGTCCAGTACCATTGATTCCCCGTGGCTTTGATGGTGATATCAGCGGCTGGTATTTCTTGTTGCTTGAACAACAGGCTTAGGGATGGTGGTATAATTGCGATCAAAATAATGATCGGTATCAGAGTCCAACCGATTTCCAGTGCAGAGTTATGTGTAAATGTTGCAGGTTTCGGATTAGCCCGGCGGTTATATCTTACAATCACAATCAACAATAAAACGGTTACAAAAATTGTGATCGCGGTAATGATTATAAGCAGAAAATTATCCACCCACTGTAGATCACTCGCCAGTTCTGTTCCGGCAGTTTGAAAGTTCAAACCATTGGCAATAGGTTTACCAACGCGTTCTAAACCGTCTTGCGCCAATGCGCTTCCAGCTATTGTCAGGCCAATTAAAGCCGTTGAAATTGTATTTAAAATCTTTGCTACTCGCATGCGTTTCTTCCTGTTTCCGCTACGGGCATTTGCCCCCTCAAGACCCAAATCGTATAAAACGACAGAATCCCCTGTTGTGTCCTTGCGCTGAAGAACCATAATATCGCCTAAAGAACAAGCATTCCCTTTGCGGCATTGCGCCGCTTTATACAGGTTTCATTTTAATAAGGATACTTCAAATTGACCAGCCAAACCAAACCATTTGCACCATTTGAGACTTCTTTTGATGAAACTGCCACATTAAAAGTATTAAAAGAGGCAGTTTCCGGCGCTGATGATGGCGAACTTTTCTTGGAACGCCGTCGCTCGGAGGCTTTGCTTTTTGATGACGGCAAGCTAAAAACCGCGTCATATGATGCCTCAGAGGGCTTTGGTCTGCGGGCAGTGTGTGGTGAAACCGCCGGTTATGCCCATTCAACCGAGATGAGCATTCATGCTTTGAAACGCGCAGCCGAGACTGCGCGACTTGCCGTAGGCAGTGGTGGCGGCACTTGGGCGGATGCACCGACCCCGACTAATCAACGGTTGTATACTGATGCGGATCCAATGGCGGATGCCGAATTTTCAGTGAAAATTGAAACACTAAAGGAAATTGATGATTACGCACGGTCTCTGGACAGGCGGGTGGTTCAAGTCTCTGCCACGATTACCGCCTCCTTGCAAGAAGTCGAAATCCTGCGCCCGGAAGGCACCCGCGTGCGTGACAGCCGCCCGCTTACACGGTTGAATGTCAGTATCATCGTTGAACAGGACGGGCGCCGTGAAACCGGTAGCGCGGGTGGTGGTGGGCGACACGGGTTATTGGGGTTAATGCAGGCTGAGAGTTGGAAAACCACCGCGAAAGAGGCTCTGCGTGTTGCATTGGTAAATCTTGACGCAGTCCCCGCCCCTGCCGGTGTTTTTGACGTGGCCCTTGGTAACGGTTGGCCGGGCATATTGTTGCATGAAGCCGTGGGACACGGGCTGGAAGGTGATTTCAACCGCAAGAAAACATCAGCATTTGCCGGGCTGATGGGGCAACGTGTGGCCGCCAAAGGCGTGACTGTGCTGGATGATGGCACAATCCCCGATCGCCGTGGCTCGATCAGTTTTGATGACGAAGGCACACAATCCGGCAAGAATGTTTTGATCGAGGACGGCGTTTTGGTAGGCCTTATGCAAGACCGTCAAAACGCGCGTCTTATGGGGGTCGCACCCACAGGCAACGGTCGGCGTGAAAGCTATGCCCACACCCCGATGCCGCGCATGACCAATACCTATATGCTGGGTGGAGATGCTGAACGCGAAGATATAGTTGCGCAAATCAAAGACGGTATTTATGCGGTCGGGTTTGGTGGTGGACAGGTCGATATCACCAACGGCAAGTTCGTGTTTTCCTGTACTGAAGCATATCGGGTAATCAATGGAAAAGTCGGCGCACCTGTGAAAGGGGCGACACTAATTGGCGATGGGGCCACTGCGCTAAAACACATCCGCGCGATTGGCAATGACATGGCTCTCGATCCCGGCATGGGCAATTGCGGCAAAGCCGGGCAATGGGTGCCCGTGGGCGTTGGGCAGCCAACGTTGTTGATTGGCGGGTTGACGGTGGGAGGATCGCAGATTTAATCCACATGATAACACGTTGAAATGGAATAGTTCTTGGCAACTAAACCAGTAAACTAGTTTAGTGTTTCATAGTGATCATCATGACAGACAAAGCCAAAAAGGCAGGAAATATTATGACCCACCTCATCCGCAAGCCCAACCCAACCGAACTGCCCGCTCTTGCTCAACTCTGGTATGACGGTTGGCAAGTTGCACATGCAGCACACGTGCCTGCATCCCTGACCGCAATCCGCACGCTTGATAGCTTTGCAATCCGACTGTCCGACCATTTCGAAAATATCCGCGTCATCGGAGAAATTGATAGGCCCTTGGGGTTTTGCATCACCAAAGGCCCAGAAATATACCAACTCTATGTCTGCCCAGAGGCAAAAGGTACAGGGGCTGCCGCGTCCTTGATCATGAACGGGGTCTCGCGTATCCGCTTAGCCGGACATAAATCAGCAAAGCTGGATGTGAACGCGAAAAACGCACGCGCCATTGCATTCTATGAAAAAATGGGGTGGCAGCGTAAAGGTGTGGAAACCATCATGCTGGACACTTTGGCAGAACCCTATCCTTTGCCTTGTCTGGTGATGACCCAAAAGCTTTAGACTGATTCACAATCTGTTAACGACGTTCTGTCAAAGTCATGACATGACACAAACTGACACACCTCATAGCCCATTACCCGAAACCCAAGCTGATTATATTCAATGGATACGCCTGATCCGATCGCGCCGTGTCGGCCCTGCCACGTTCCACCGGTTGATGCGCAGCCATAGCTCTGTAGAAGAGGCAATTGCGGCACTTCCGGATATCGCGAAACAGGCTGGTGTAAAAAATTACGCACCCTGCCCGTTTGACACCGCAGAAGCCGAGTTTCTTGAAGCACAACACAAAGGTTACCGCCCAATATGCATTGGTGCTCCGGATTACCCCGTACTTTTAGCGGAAACCTCTGATGCACCGCCCCTTCTATGGGCAAATGGCAATACCGCCTGTCTGAACAAACCAATCATCGCTCTTGTTGGGGCACGCAATGCTTCAAGCCTTGGGCGACGCATGACCCATATGATGGCTGAAGGTCTGGCGGAAGCAGGCTTTAGTGTGATTTCCGGGCTCGCGCGCGGCATTGATGCCGCCGCCCATAAAGCCACGCTGAAACAAGGGACTATTGCTGTCGTTGCAGGCGGGTTGGATGTGTTCTACCCACGCGAAAATGAACAACTATACAGGGATATTCCGGAAAACGGCATTTTACTAACTGAACAACCTGCCGGCTTGATCCCTCAAGCCCGCCATTTTCCTATGCGCAACCGTATCATTGCGGGCATGGCTAAAGCAGTTGTCGTCATGGAAGGGGCCGCACGTTCCGGCAGTCTGATCACCGCACGCAATGCACTGGATATCGGCCGCGAGGTCTTGGC
>JAJFHY010000044.1 GCA_021775375.1 Amylibacter sp.
CGGCTTTGCAGGATTTATGCGCGGTGGAAGGGGTGTCGGATGCATTAGCAACAACGATTTATGACTTCTTTCATGACAAAGGTTAAATGATCGGCTAGACGGGTTATATGCGTTGGAATGTACCAAATATATTGACGATTATTCGCCTGTTTGCCGCACCTGGTGTGGCCATAATGTTTTTGTATTTTGCCCGCCCATGGGCAGACTGGTATGCGATGACATTATTCATTCTGGCAGCCATAACAGATTTCTTTGACGGGTATCTGGCCCGCAAATGGGGACAGGAAAGTCGTTTTGGTGCTATGCTTGATCCGATCGCGGATAAAGCAATGGTGGTTATTGCGTTGCTGGTCATTACAGGTGTTTCAGGTATGAATCCCTGGATACTTCTGCCGGCAACAATGATATTGTTTCGAGAGGTTTTTGTTTCGGGCCTGAGAGAGTTTCTGGGTGATAAAGCAAAACTGCTTCAGGTCACAAAGCTGGCGAAATGGAAAACAACGGCCCAAATGGTTGCAATCGCTGTCTTGTTTGCGCAGGGCGTATTTGAGCACTACTTTTTTATGCATTCATACGGAATGGACCCACAGATGGTGGCGGATATTTTAAGTGGTGAAGAAGAGGACATCCTAGGTCTTGGTTGGTCATATTTCGGTATGAACCATAGTTTTACTTTGGGTGTTGTTTTGTTGTGGATTGCAGGCGTACTAACGTTTGTAACGGGGTATGATTACTTTCGAAAAGCAGTCCCTTATTTACGGGATGAAAAATAATGCAATTGGATGTTTTATATTTTGCATGGGTGCGTGAGCGTATTGGTGTAGCAAAAGAACAAGTATCAACAACAGCGGTTTCAGTGGCAGATCTGGTTAAGGAATTATCGGCCCGAGAGGAACGATATGCCGTGGCATTTCAGGATATGTCAGTTGTAAGAGTTGCCGTTGATCAAATCCTTGTACCGTTGGATGCACCAATTGGAGGTGCAAAGGAAGTAGCCTTTTTCCCACCTATGACAGGTGGGTAAATGACCATCAGTGTTCAACAAGACGACTTTGATTTAGGATTTGAAGTTACCACGCTGACAAAGAACAACATCGATATTGGTGCAGTTGTTACATTTGTCGGCCTCGTACGCGACAAAACCGGCGGTACGCTTATATCAATGGAACTTGAACATTATCCGGGGATGACGGAACAGGCTTTAGCCGAGATCGAACAAGCAGCAACCAAGCGTTGGTCGCTTAATGCAAGTCGGGTAATCCATCGGTATGGAAACCTGAAAACCGGCGAGCAGATTATGATGGTTGCAACGGCCTCACCACACCGCAAGGATGCATTTGAAGCAGCCGAATATCTGATGGATTATCTTAAAACCGATGCGCCATTTTGGAAGAAAGAACATTTCAAAGATGGCGCAGACTGGGTTGACAGTAAGGCCATTGATGACGCCGCCAAAGATCGTTGGACATCCTAATCGCCTAATTATCCCTGTTGTAGTTCATCCAGCTCGCGGCGCAATGCACCTGCTTCGCGCCGCGCAGATCCCAAGCCTTGCATAGCTGCATCAAGTTCAGCTTCTGCCTGCGCCGCTTTGTTGATCAATTCACGTTCACGTTGATGTAGATGCGTCATCGCCTCATCGCGTTTCTCTTCGGCATCGTGCAAACGTGTGGCAAGATCATCAATCTTGTCCACATTGGGTGAGTTTATACGACGTAATCGTCCATAACCCATTCTTGCAAACCAGCCCAAAATAAAGAAGACCATGAAGGCAGTTGATATTGCTGTGATCAATTCATTCTTGTCCATCGTCTGTTTCCTTCTTGATCAACTTAAACTCGATGCGGCGATTTTTGGCGCGGCCCGCTTCTGTTGCATTATCGGCGATAGGCTGTGTTTCGCCATAGCCTTTTGATATCATCTTTGCAGTGTGTATCCGGCGATCCAGTAACGCGCTCAATACTGCATCAGCGCGTCCCTGGCTTAAGGCCAAATTGGATTCTTCACCACCCTGGCTATCTGTGTGGCCTCTGATTTCGAACTCTGCATCGGGGCATTCGGCCAAAATTTCCACAATGCTGTCAACCACGCCTAAACTTGCGTCCTCTATATTGGAAGAAGAGGGTGCAAAATTGATTTTATTGACACCCAAAACAGCCGTGATTAACTTTTCACAAGCCTCATTGTCGATACCGATTTCAACCGGTTTTACGACTAGGTTCTCATCGAATTTCACATCAATGGTATAGTTTGCTGATGTCCCGACACGGGTTGCAAAAATATGCGAAACAATTGATGAAATATCTTTTTTGTCGCTTTTTCCCCTAATAATGACCTCATCTGGCAGCACAATAGCACTGCCGTTGCGCATATAGAATAAAGCTTCCAGACCTGCCATGGAACGCACCGTCCAGCCATCTGGTAAGCTGTCAACAATTCGCGTTTGATTGTAGATGTTTTCCGTACCAAACAATGATGCTGCATATGCAGAGATAGCGTTTTTGCGTAGTTTATCAGGTACACGCCCGCGCATTTGCACCAACCCTTCCGGGCTTTTTGTGGCAGTAAAGTCCGGTAAAATTACTTCTCCGGTTTGACCATCAATAAGCGGCTTCGGCGTTAAAATCGCATGCAAGGAAAACAGACTTGGTAAAGCATTTTCAAGTTTTGCAACTACTCTATCAAACGTAACCTGTTCAACATTTTCCGATGCGATAAGTGAGACATCTGAATCCGACAACGTAATCGTGCCATTGCCGATATCTCTCATCGCCTCAATCGAAAGTATTACGGCTTTGCTCCAATCGGTGGTTGGTACGCCTAGGCCCACTTTGCACGGAATATTGCCAGTTAACTTTACACGGGAAAGTGCTTGGGTAATCTTGGTTCCTTCAAATTTAGTATCAACCGAACAGGCATCCAGCATGCCTCGACCATCAACGACTTTGAGCCTGAATAGGAATGGCGTGATTACTGGACGCGGTGCAGAGATATCAAGGATCAGTTTTATAGGCGCAGGTTTGTTTTCTGCCAAAGACTGTTGCAATTTCATTTGCTCCTCAGGCGTGTCAGAAACTGCAATAATTTTGATCAGTTCAGGCGTTAAGCTTATTTTTGAACGCGGAACTTGCTTTAAGCGCGACAATGCATAATCAACCGTATCCTTCCACCCATCTGGTGCTGGATAATCCGTTTGTTCCAGCATGTCCGTAACATGCGTATCTGGATTAAGATTGCGAACCTGTTCCAAAATATATTCACGGCCCATAGACGACGGGATCAGACCTATCAGAGAAACACGCTCCACATTGCGCAAAATCTCCAATGAAAACTTTGGCGGTTGCAATCCGTCCGGCTGTGAAACTTTGGTTATATCGTGTACACGACTTTGATTGATATTCTGGTTGATCAACTGAAGTGTTCTGTACCGTGTTGCTTCATTTTCAGCCAAACCACCTACAATAACCTGATAGCCATCAGCACGGACCGTTGCCCAGCTTTCCCCTACCTCATTCAACAATGTGGTTAAATTTCGTACAGTATGACGTTCTATATGATCAACCAGCTTACCTGCGCTGAATATGGCCAATGCACATGACAGTACGATACTGATTGCTGCTGTAAGAAAAGCGGTGCGCCGCATGTGTTAGCCTTTGTGGGTATGTGCGAAATGAATGTTTAATCCATGCGGGTCGCGCATTCAAGGCGCAATCCCGGATGCTTTTAAAATCAGCAAAATTCCCCAAAAAACCACGGGAATTAACCCTGCATCACGATTTTCGCGAAACAATTTCAAACAAATTGACGTGTCATCGATATCCAGACGGCGAAGTTGCCACATCATATGTAATCCAAACGCCCAAATTCCACTTAGAGAAACGATAAGAGTGACGGGCCCCGCGTTATCAAGAATTGCGTACAGAACGGCGAAAGTCATCAAGGTCATCGTTGCAATCTGGAATTTGGACAACCATGCATGTGTGCGATTGTTAAATAGCCTTGCGGTGGATTTCACCCCGATTAATGCATCGTCCTCTTTGTCCTGATGCGCGTAAATAGTATCGTAGAAAAGTGTCCAACTGATGCCTGCTAAATATAATAGTACCGGGGGCCATCCCAGACTTCCCGTATGTGCAGCCCAGCCCAGTAATGCGCCCCAGTTAAATGCTATTCCTAAAAATACCTGCGGCCACCATGTAAACCGCTTTGCAAAAGGATAGACCGCAACGGGAGCAAGAGCCAAAATGCCCAGCAAAACAGCAAAGTTATTGAATGTAAGAAGGATGCAAAAAGCAAGCCCCGCTTGAATGATCATCCAAACGGCGGCCTGTTTTGTACTTACTTGTCCCGATGGGATAGGGCGGGATTTGGTGCGTTCAACCAGACCGTCAATATTGCGATCAGATATATCATTCCATGTACATCCGGCCCCGCGCATTAAAAAGGCACCGATTGCGCAGGCAACGAAGTACCATGCATCAACCCGCGTGAACCCGTTCGGATCACCCAAGGCCGCCAGAAATAACCCCCACCAGCATGGGATCAGCAACAACCATGTACCTGCAGGCCGATCAGCACGCGACAGGCGCAGATAGGGGCGTGACCATGCCGGGCAAAACCGGTCAACCCAGTTTTTGTCCGTAGCATCGGCCACGCGACCTTCAACTTGGGCTGGTTTCTTTTCGTGTTCATGCATAAGTTCAGGCCATGACAGTTAAAGCTAAAATCAGACTCTATGTAGACGCGCCTATGGGTAAAGGGCAATCCCTATCCCTGTCTAAAGAGCAGGCGCATTATATAACGGGTGTTATGCGTCAGAAAATCGGCGCCAATATAGCCCTGTTCAACGGGCGTGATGGTGAGTGGCTGTCCGAAATGGTAGAAGCAGGTAAACGCCGGGCTGTTTTAATTTGTAAAGAACAAACAAAGCCACAACAGAACCCGCCCGATGTTTGGTTGTATTTTGCCCCGATAAAGAAGGTGCGCACAGATTTTATCGTTGAAAAAGCTGCCGAACTTGGTGTGGCAATGATTTGCCCCGTACAAACCGATTTCACCAATTCGGAACGGATCAGGCAGGATCGGTTACAAGCCCACGCGGTCGAGGCGGCCGAGCAGTGCGGCGGCACTTTCGTCCCACCAGTTCAGGCTTTGCAAAAGCTGGATGCTGTCTTGGCGCATTGGCCGAGTGATCGCAGACTTTTGTTTTGCGATGAAACTCTGGTGGGTGAGACAACACAAGGGTTGGACGGGGCAAAAGGTGAAAAATGGGCGATACTGATCGGACCGGAAGGCGGGTTTTCTAACGCTGAAATTACACATCTGCGGAAAATGGATGAAACCCGTTCCATCAGCCTTGGCCCGCGTGTTCTGCGGGCCGACACGGCAGCGGTTGCGGCACTTACATTATGGCAAAACACATTGGGGGACTGGCGATGAGTTTTATCAGGCCACAGGTTTTGATACATCTGACTAAATGGCGTGAAGCATATTTTGTTACAGGTGTTTTATTGCTGGGTTTTTGGTTGTTCGTACGCGGCTTTACAACATTAAACCTAATATTGCAGGCTTTGGGACTGATTGTATCATTGGCGGGCATTGTGCTTTTACGCACAACCATCCAGCGTATTCGGTTCAAACGAACGCAAAAGGCACCCGGTATGGTGGATGTAACCGAACGCGAGATCAGTTACTTTGGGCCTATGCATGGCAAAACCGTCTCTTTGGAAAGCTTGCATAAAATAGAACTACGCGAAAGCGAGGCTTATGCCGCTATATGGGTGCTTCATCATGCGGGTGGCGACCCGATGATTGTCCCAATTTCGGCTCAAGGCTCGGATAGGTTGTTCGATGCATTTACCGGATTGTCCGGTGTAAAAATGGATACATTGGTGGCCGCAATCAATCAGGTACCTGTGCGTAGCCAAGTGATTTGGGAACGCAGTTAGCGCTCATATACGCTTGACACTCTGGTGTGAAACTGCACCTGTTATGACAAACAGATATTAGGAATATAAGACATGTCCATACCACAAACAGGCGGCGGCCCGATTGAACATCAGGATCAACTGGCCCAGTATTTGGCCGAAGGCTGCAAACCCAAAGAAGACTGGCGCATAGGCACCGAACATGAAAAATTCGGTTATGACAAAGATACGTTGTTACCCTTGCCTTACGAAGGCCCGCGTTCTGTCAAAGCAATGTTGGAAGGCTTGCGCGATGAGTTTAACTGGGCACCCGTACTGGAAGCGGGCAATATTATAGGCTTGGAAAAAAACGGTGCAAACGTGTCATTGGAGCCGGGTGGGCAATTGGAACTTTCGGGCGCCCCATTGGAAACCATCCATGAAACCTGCGACGAAGTGAATGTGCATCTGAAAGAAGTACAAACAATCGCCGACCGTATTGGAGTGGGCTACATTGGGCTTGGAGCATCACCAGATTGGTTGCATGAACAAGTGCCGATGATGCCCAAGGGCCGTTACCGTTTGATGACCGATTATATGGGCAAAGTTGGCACACATGGTACGCAAATGATGTACCGTACCTGTACGGTTCAGGTGAACTTGGATTTTGGATCCGAGGCTGACATGGTACAAAAAATGCGCGTGGCTTTGGCGTTACAGCCCGTGGCTACGGCACTCTTTGCCAACTCACCGTTTTTTGAAGGCAAGGAAACCGGATATAAAAGCTGGCGTTCTCGTGTTTGGCGCGATCTGGATGCGGCCCGTACCGGTATGTTGCCGTTCGTGTTCGAAGACGGCATGGGGTTTGAGCGTTGGGTCGAATATATGCTCGATGTGCCGATGTATTTTGTCTACCGCGATGGTAAATATATTAATGCGCTCGGCCAGTCGTTTCGTGATTTTCTGGATGGCAAGCTGCCTGCTCTGCCGGGGGAAACGCCGACTATGTCCGATTGGGCTGATCATCTGACGACCTGTTTTCCTGAAGCGCGTTTGAAAAAATTTATTGAGATGCGCGGGGCCGACGGCGGCCCGTGGCGGCGTATTTGTGCGTTGCCAGCTTATTGGGTCGGGTTGATTTATGATCAAACAGCGCTCGATGCGGCGTGGGACCTTTGCAAGGATTGGGACGCTGAAACGCGCGAAGCTCTGCGAGTGGCTGCATCCAAAGACGGTATCGGTGCCAAGGTTGGTAATATATCGATGCTGGATCTGGCGCGTGAAACCGTGGCGATTTCAAAAGCCGGTCTGGCCGCGCGCGCGCGGCCGGGTGCCGGTGGGATGATTCCGGATGAAACGCATTTTTTGAATGCTGTGGAAGAGGTCATTGAAACGGGCATGTCGCCGTCTTGTGAACTGACGCAAAAATATCATGGTGAATGGGGTGGGGATTTGAAGCGGATTTATGAGGATTATAGCTACTAGGACCGTCGTAAAATCCGAATGTCCCAGTTGGGACGACTACTTAACTAATTGATATCACTTGAGTAATGCGAAAAACCACAATGGTTTTGTGGTGATTTCCATTAAACATTTAAAAGGCCGCTTCATGCGGCCTTTTATTAATTTATACGTTTCAGATTAAGCCAGCGGATCAGGACCGAAACGGTTCTCGCCCTCGGTTCCGCGTGTTACGAACAAGTACAAAAGGTAAAGTGGCCCCACAAGCGGGATGAATGCAATAAGCAACCACCAGCCGCTTTTGTCTTTGTCGTGCAAACGGCGGATTGCCACGCAAATGGATGGTGCCAACAATGCCAATGCTGCAATCATATAGAAAATCGGGAGCTGCGTGACCACATCCAATGCACCCCCGATGATGTAGATAATTACTGCGAAAAGCGAGAACCACCAATACTGTGATCTTTGCGCGCGTCCTTCAATGGAAAAATAGTTGTTAAAACAGAATTTGACTGCTGTCATGAAATCCATGGTTATCCCCTTTTACCGATTTTGGGCTCGGTGCCCTGTAATATGCGTTTAATGTTGTCCCTGTGTTTAATCCAGATCAACAGGGTCATGATGATGACGAACAATACACCAGATTTGGTGTCGATCAAGTATAACCATACAGGGGCTAGTAGGGATGCAACCAATGCCGAGGCTGATGAGATACGTACGACTAATGCCGTGACGAGCCATGTCAGGCAGGTTGCCAAGCCCGCCCAGAAATTGAACGCCAGCAAAATGCCCAGAAAAACCGCAACACCTTTGCCGCCTTTAAACTTTAACCAGACGGGGTAGAGGTGGCCCAAGAACGCAAAAACGCCTGCGATTTGTGCCGCGGTTTGCCCGAAGAAATAGCAGGCCAGAAGCACAGCAGCCGCGCCTTTACCCATATCGAACACCAGTGTCAGAAAGGCTGCGAATTTGTTGCCTGTGCGCAAAACATTGGTGGCCCCGATATTGCCGGAACCGATCTCGCGTAGATTACCCAACCCCATGATTTTGGCGATTATCATACCAAAAGGGATCGATCCCAAGATATAGGCGCAGCTTGCAACCGCTATGGCGGCGGTCATAGTTATATCAAGATTTAACATAAATTTCCTGCCCGCCTAAGTATGTGCCGAGCACAACACCTTGCATCCGTCGCCCGTCAAACGGTGTGTTTTTGGATTTTGAATTTAACGTTGTACGATCCAGAATAAACGGTTTGTCAGGGTCGAACAGTACCAGATCGGCAGGTGCGCCTTTGGTCAGGCGTCCGCTTGCTAGCCCCAGAAGTTTCGCCGGGTTCAGTGATAGTGCACGCCACAGGGTTGGCATATCCATGTAACCGCCATGCACAAGTTGCATTGCGGCGGGCAGTAAGGTTTCCAAACCCACGGCCCCTGATGCGGATTCTTCAAACGGCAGGCGTTTGCTTTCTTCGTCTTGCGGTGTGTGCATCGAGCAGATGATGTCGATCAGCCCGCTTGCCACCGCTTCAACCGTTGCAACGCGGTCAGTTTCATGGCGCAAGGGCGGTTTGACTTTAAAGAAAGTGCGGTAGCCTTCGATGTCCAGCTCATTCAGCGTTAAGTGATGGATAGATGCCCCTGCCGTCACTTGCAATCCCGCCGCTTTGGCGCGTTCCAGAACGGGCAGTGCAACGGCGGTAGAGATTTGATCGACATGATAGCGCACGCCTGTCATTTCCACCAAAGCCATATCGCGTTCCAGCTGAATACGCTCTGCCATGGGGGATGCGCCCGGCAAGCCCAGTTTACTGGCAAACGGACCAGAGGTGGCAGCCGTGTCTTTGCTAAGTGACGGTTCTTGAATATGGCCCATCACCAAAGCATTCAGACCCTTGGCGTAAGTCAGGCAACGGCCGAATACTTTATTATCGGCAATAACGCTGTCGGCATCCGAAAAAGCAACCGCACCCGCATCGCGCATAAAACCGATCTCGGCCATCTCGCGGCCTTGCCGCCCTTTGGTAAGGGCTGCCATGGGCAGGACATGAACTGCGGCATCTTCCAGCGCGCGGCGATGCGCGAATTGCAGGGTTTCAGGGCTGTCGATTGCAGGTTCGGTATCGGGGCGAATGGCCATTGTTGTGACACCACCAGCAGCCGCTGCGCGACCTGCAGAGGCAAAGCTTTCCTTGTGCCGCTCGCCTGGCTCGCAGACTTTCACACCGATGTCGATAATGCCCGGCGCCAGACATTTACCGGCGCAGTCGATGGCCTCGCCTTTGGGCGCATCGCCATAGATAACGTCGGCGATTTTACCGTTTTTTATGATGATGGAGCCTAGCTTGTCTGTTCCGTTTTCAGGATCGATCAGGCGGGCGTTTTTAAGGATCAACATGTTGCGTCCTCTTGTTTAGTCGCACGCAACCCATCCGCCAGCAAATGCATCGCGGCCATGCGTACGGCGACCCCCATCTCGACCTGTTCCTGAATGACCGAGCGGGTCACATCGTCGGCGATGTCGCCATCTATTTCAACGCCTCTGTTCATTGGTCCGGGGTGCATAATGATGGCGTCGGGCTTGGCGTTGGCGAGTTTTTTCGCGTCCAGCCCCCAACGGTGGTAATATTCGCGCTCTGACGGGATAAACGCACCGTCCATACGTTCGCGTTGCAGGCGTAGCATCATCACCACATCGACGCCTTCTAAGCCTTCGTTCATATCGTGAAACACCTCGACCCCGAACTTGTCGATACCGACAGGCAGCAGGGTTTGGGGGGCGATCAGGCGGATACGGCTTTCCATTTTGTTCAAAAGGAAGATGTTAGAGCGTGCAACACGGCTGTGGGCAATATCGCCGCAAATCGCAACAGACAGGCGGTGTAGACGGCCTTTGGCGCGGCGAATAGTCAACGCGTCCAGCAAGGCTTGGGTCGGGTGTTCATGGCGACCGTCGCCTGCGTTCAGTACAGCGCAGTTCACTTTTTCCGACAGTAGATCAACCGCGCCCGATTGCGGGTGGCGCACGACCAAAAGGTCGGGGTTCATTGCGTTCAGTGTCAGGGCCGTATCAATCAGGGTTTCGCCCTTTTTAATGGACGATGCCCCCAAGGCCATGTTCATCACATCCGCACCCATCCGTTTGCCGGCCAGCTCGAAACTGGCTTGGGTACGGGTGGAGTTTTCAAAAAACATGTTGATTTGTGTAAGGCCTGCCAAAATATTGGAATGCTTATTGGCTTGGCGGTTTAGATCAACGTAACTTTCGGCCAGATCAAGAATGGTAGTAATATCGGTAGGGGTAAGCTGTTCTATTCCCAAAAGATGGCGCACCGAAATTCCCATGAAGGCCCTCATATATGATTTTGCCGCTTATAAGATGTGCGAGACGCAGAAACAAGGGATTTACGCGGTGCGGCAGAGTTTCTATTCTGTCAGGGAATCTGGAATACACATATGACCCCTGACTTTGACTATATGGCTGCCAAAGCAGCACTTGAATGGCAAATCGAGTTAGGTGTGGACGAGTGTATCGGCGAGGTTCCGATCAATCGCTACGATGTGAAACCACCAAAACTAAAACTGGGGCCGACATCAAATCTTGCGCCGATCAGTACTATGCCATCAGTGCCAATTCAGGAAAGTGCCGCTGGTATTGCCGCTATAATGGCGGGAAAATGCACCAATCTTTCAGCATTGCGCGATGCGATGGCGGTGTTTGATCAATGTGCTTTGAAAAAGGGTGCCAAGAATCTGGTGTTTGCGGATGGTAACCCTAATGCGCGTGTAATGGTGATCGGTGAGGCCCCCGGGCGGGATGAGGATGCGCAAGGTGTGCCCTTTGTCGGTGCCGCAGGTCAGTTGCTGGATAAAATGTTTGCAGCCATTGGGATGACGCGCACAGGGCAAACCCCGCAAGATGCGCTTTACATCACCAATGTCATGCCGTGGCGCCCGCCACAGAACCGGGACCCAGAATTAGCGGAAATACAGATGATGTTACCGTTTTTGAAACGTCATATCGCGCTTATAAACCCTGACTTGATCGTGCCGATGGGCAACGCTGCCTGTCAGGCTGTTTTGGGGCGCAAGGGAATTACGCGCCTGCGCGGCAATTGGACATCTGCCTTTGAATGTCCTGTGATGCCAATGTATCACCCAGCAGCTTTGCTGCGGGATGGGTCAAAAAAGGCAGGTGCCTGGGCTGATCTTTTGTCAATTCAAGCGCGTTTAAAGGAATAATTTATGAGTAGTCCACGCGAATTTGTCCCGATACGTATTGCTGTGTTGACCGTATCGGACACACGTAAACTTGAAGAAGATCGATCAGGCGATGTCTTGGTCGGGCGCATTGAAACTGCCGGGCATATTTTGGCGGACCGTAAGATCATTCGCGATGAACGTGATCTGATTGCCGATCAATTACGCGTTTGGTGTAAAGATGCATCCGTTGATGTGATTATCTCGACTGGCGGTACAGGTCTAACCGGCCGCGATGTCACTGTAGAGGCCCACCGTGATGTTTATGAAAAACAGATCGATGCGTTTTCCACCTTATTCACAATGGTCTCAATTAAGAAGATAGGTACTTCTGCAGTACAGTCCCGGGCCTGTGCCGGTGTTGCACTTGGCACCTATCTGTTTGCTCTGCCGGGCAGTCCCGGAGCATGTAAAGACGGTTGGGATGAAATCCTGCAACATCAGTTGGATTACCGTCATATGCCGTGTAATTTCGTTGAGATCATGCCCCGCCTTGATGAACATTTGCGTTAAAAATAATGGCTGATGAATTTTACACGTTAGGTGGTTGGGATAATCCTGACAGCTATAAAGCTGCGATTATACTGCTGACAGATAAGTTGGGGCGTGTATCAATCCAATTTCGCGATGACTTTGAAGGTGTGGCGCTGGGTGGCCTTTGGGGCTTATTCGGCGGTGAGATTGAAGACGGTGAAACCGCGCGGCAAGCCGCTGTTCGCGAATTGTCAGAGGAAACCGGTATTGTTGTGGATCAGAACGACGTGACCCCATTCGTCAAAACCCTGTCTGAAACCAGTGGAAACGGGCAGCTTTACGTCTATCTTTGCAACCGAATTGTTGATGCGTCAGAGCTGTCTTTGCAAGAGGGGGCTGGTTTTGCTTATATCCATCATGGGCAGCTTGATCAGTTTAACCTGATCCCCGCCGCAAATCGTGTTTTATCATATTATTTTACCAAGAATGGTGGATAACGAAAAAATCATTTATCCAATATCAACAGAGTGATAGGTTACATAAATATAATACCCGCATAACTTTGTTTAATCCGGGTTGAGGAAAAAATGAGATTTATCATACGAGGCTTTTTCGGCCTGTTTCTTGTCGGCATGACTGCGGCACTTATTTTGGCGGCGGTAACGGTTTTGTTGTCGGCAATCAAAGAAAGCCAGTCTGATGGTGGGCACAGCAGGCAAGCACAAGAACGTATCTTTACAGTTAGTGTCGCCACAGTTCAGCCAATCCGTGCAATTCCTGTTATCGAAACCTTTGGTGAAGTCATTAGCGGGCGTACCTTAGAGTTGCGTGCAGCTTCGGGTGGTGCATTGGTGCAAATGGCGGGCAACTTTAAAGAAGGTGGTGTTGTGTATAAGGGTACGTTGCTGTTCCAGACCGATCCCGCAACGGCTTCTGCAAATGCACAGCTTGCGCAAGCGTCACTGGATGAAGCCGAGGTCGAATTAAATGAAGCAATTGAAGCTGTAGTATTGGCAAAAGATGAATTGCTGGCAGCGGAACATCAGCATGAGTTACGCCAGCAGGTATTAAAGCGCCAGACATCGCTACGGGTTCGCGGTATTGGAACGGAAACCGCATTGGAAACTGCAGCTCTTGCCGCATCTGCCGCAAAGCAGGCTGTATTGGCAAAACGTCAGGCATTGGCCAATGCAAAGGCGCGTATTAACCGCGCTAAAATATCCCTGTCACGCAGTAATATCAATTTCAACGAAGCCGCCCGCATTCTTGCGGAAACCTCTGTAATTGCAGAGTTTGATGGTGTTTTAAGTGAAGTTACAGGTGATTTAGGGGCATTGGTGAATTCAGGTGAGCGCATGGCATTACTCATTGACCCCAATGCTCTGGAAGTGTCGTTTAGAGTTTCAAATTCCGAATTCAATCATATGACACGGGATGGATTGAATTTAAGTGCGGCTAAGGTTTTTGTCAGCATAGATGGTAGCGATAAGGCGATACCTGCTTCAGTTGACCGTGTCAGTGCAGCGGTCGGAGAAGGTCAGACCGGGCGCGAACTATATGCCTCGCTGGATCCCGTTGAAATCGCAACAGTGCGTCCCGGTGATTTTGTAACAGTCCGTCTGGAAGAGCCTGCCCTTGATAATGTAGCTGTTTTGCCTGCAACTGCTGCATCTGCAACAGGTGATGTGCTGGTTTTAGGCAAAAGCGATCGTCTGGAAGTGCTAAATGTCGAAATCTTACGCAAACGGGGCAATGAAATCATCGTGGCAATCGGAAATCTGGCGGGACGCGAGATTATATTGGAACGCGCGCCCCAACTTGGTGCCGGTATCAAGGTAGAGCCGCGCAGGTCGAACAAGGGTTTGTCAAAAGAACAAACCACCAGCGAGTAGAGTATGGCGATGCGACAACTTCCAGACTCTGCAGGCGGTATCCTTTCATATTTTACCAGACACGGCACAGCTGCCAATTTGCTATTGGTGATTATGATCGTGCTTGGCCTTGCCGCCTCTACGCAAATCCGGTCACAGTTTTTCCCCGATGTCGTCGTGAACAATGTTTCGGTGGTTGTAGAATGGGATGGTGCGGGGCCTGTTGAAATTGACGACGGAGTTGTTGCGTTACTGGAGCCGGTGCTTTTGGCTGTTGAAGGTGTTGAAAGCAGCTCGTCGAAAGCCAGCCAAGGGCTTGCAACGATATTTCTGGAGTTTGAACCGAATTGGGATATGGGGCGTGCTGATGACGATGTGAATGCGGCTGTGGATAGCGTAACGGACCTGCCTGATGGCATTGATGATCCGGTTGTGCGACGTGGATCATGGCGTGACCGGGTGACGGATGTGGTAATTACGGGGCCTGTGCAACCAGCGCAATTGGGCAGGTTCGCAGATGAGTTTACGGCGCGGTTATTTCGAGAAGGTGTAACGCGGACAACTATTCGCGGCGTATCTGCCCCCGAAATTGAAGTTTCAGTGCCTGAATTATCATTGATCCAGCATGATGTCTCATTGCGCCAGATTGCTGATGTGATCGCAGGTGAGGCGAACACAGACCCTGCAGGTGATATGGCGGGGGGTGCCGCGCGTGTTAAAACCGGTGTGGAGAAGCGCACTGCCGCAGACATCCTGTCTCTTGTGGTAAAGTCAAACCCGGACGGCTCGAAACTGCATATATCTGATGTGGCTGCGGTGGAGGTTTTGGGTAGTGACAGTGATCGCGCCTATTTTGTCGGTGATAATCCCGCTATTTCAATCCGCGTTGACCGCGCAGATCAGGGCGATGCTATTTTGATGCAGGCAATCGTGCAGCGGGTCGCGGATGATATGCAATTAACCTTGCCGGAAGGGGTTAAAATTGAACTTATCCGGACACGTTCGCAAGCAATATCCGATCGTCTGGGTATTCTGTTGGACAATGGCATCATGGGGCTGGCGTTGGTTTTGATGCTGTTGTTTCTATTTTTGAATGCCCGCACTGCTATCTGGGTGGCCGCAGGTATTCCCGCATCAATGTTTGCAGCAATTGCGATCATGTTTCTGTTTGGCCTGACCATTAATATGGTCTCGTTATTTGGGTTGATAATCTGCCTTGGCATAGTTGTGGATGATGCAATCGTTGTTGGTGAGCATGCTGATTTTCGCGCCCGCACGCTGGGTGAAGATCCTGTGACGGCATCCGAAAATGCTGCGCGCCGCATGGCACCACCTGTGTTTGCAGCGACAGTAACAACTGTGTTGGCGTTTTGGAGCCTGACTTTTGTAAGTGGACATTTCGGTACTTTAATTATCGATATCCCGCTGACTGTTATCATTGTTTTATTGGCGTCATTGGTTGAATGTTTCGTTATTCTACCCAATCACATGAGCCATTCTATTGGGAAAAAAGCTGATAAATGGTACGATCTCCCAAGTATATGGTTCAACCGTGGATTTAAAAAATTCCGTAATTTTGTTTTCAAACCTTTCATGCATTGGGTTTTGGTGTTTCGCTATCCGGTGTTGGCACTTGCCACATTAATTCTGTCAATTCAGCTTGCATCTTTCTTTAATGGTGATGTGACATGGCGGTTTTTTGATGCACCGGAACGGGGTTCCATATCGGCAAATGTTGCAATGATGCCGGGCGCTGACCGTAGTGACACATTGGCAATGGTGCACGAGTTGCAAAAGAGTGTCGAAGCAACTGCGCAAGAATATGAAGACAAATATGGTGTGAACCCGGTGACATTTGCAATCGCCGAGGTCGGCGGCAATACGGGACGCGGTCTGTCTGGCACAGACACAAAAGACAAAGATTTGCTTGGTTCGATTGCAGTGGATCTGATCGATATGGATTTCCGCCCTTATACATCATATGTCTTCTTGGGCAGCGTCAAAAAGGCTGTGCAAAATCACGCGAAACTGGAAACGATCAGTTTTCGCCGTTGGCGTTCAGGCCCGGGTGGTGATGCATTGGATGTACAGTTTTTCGGGGCCGATACTGAAATTCTGAAAGCGGCAGCTGAAGCATTGAAGACAGAAATGTCGAAATATCCGGAAGTGTCATCCCTAGAGGATACATTGGCGTATGACAAAGAGGAGTTAATCCTTGAATTGACGCCACAAGGTCAGGCTTTGGGATTTACAATTGATGCAATTGGCCGCGAATTACGTAACCGGTTGAACGGGATTACGGCTGCAACGTTTCCTGTTGGTGGGCGAACATCCGATGTGACGGTGCGTTTGCGTGATAGCGAATTAACAGCGGATTTTCTGGATAAAACCAAAATACGCAGTCTGGCCGGGGAATATGTGAACCTGTCTGATATCGTGTCAGTAACCACCAAAAACGGGTTTTCCACAGTCAGACGTGAAAACGGTATTCGTTTAGTGACTGTCACAGGGGATATATCCGAAGAGAACCCGACACGTGCGCAGGAAATTGTCGATACGTTGCGTACGGAAATTTTACCGAACATTGCCTCTGGAATGGGGGTTGAATGGAGATTGTCCGGTTTGGCGGAGCAAGAGCAGGATTTTTTAACAGATGCGTTTACCGGGTTTTTATTGTGCTTGCTGGGCATCTATCTGTCTTTGACATGGATATTCGCAAGCTGGTCGCGCCCTTTCGTTGTGATGTCGATCATTCCATTTGGTCTGGTTGGTGCGATATACGGCCATAATGTCTGGA
>JAJFHY010000045.1 GCA_021775375.1 Amylibacter sp.
CAGTGGACAAACGGTGGTCTGATCTACTCTCCACCTTTCCGTTAATAGTTTAAAGTCAAGGGCGCGACATAGATCGCGCCCTTTTCATATCTAATAAAACGAAAATATAACCTGAGGCGCAATCGTCTGAACGTGTTCTTCATGTCAGTGTAGAAATTGCCGCCCAACCAACAAAAAGGGGGTGTAGGCATATGTCTACCATAACCGATCCAGAACAGGGCGGCTTCCGAATTAGCATGTTGCTATACGATACCCGGTATCGTTCAATTACTATTCAAATCATTGCCCTGATCGGGTTCCTTCTGGCACTTGGGTGGTTAATCGGAAACGCCGCGCAAAACCTTGCCGCTTTAGGTAAACCGCTTAACTTTAGTTTCTTAGGTGATACATCAGGCTACGATATAAATCAGCGTTTGGTTGAATATAACTCGCAGATGACCCACGGGCGCGCAGCAATTGTAGGACTATTGAACACTCTACTTGTTGCCGTTCTAGGTTGTATAACAGCCACGGTTATTGGTGTCCTGATTGGCGTTATGCGCCTGTCTAAAAACTGGATCATTTCCAAATTAATGACGATTTACATTGAAACTTTCAGGAACGTTCCTGTGCTTCTTTGGATCATCATGACAATGGCGATCTTTATTGAGTTTTTCCCGCAACCAAAGGAATTTCGGGGGGACGCTGCAACAGCTTCGATGAAACTATTTGATAGCGTTGCAATAACAAATCGAGGGATTCTTATTCCCGCTCTGGCCTATGGTCCTGGTATCGTTTTAGTTTTGCTAACTTTCGTTGCTTCACTTATCGGGATTGTATTCTTTCGTCGCTACGCAAAAAAACTTCAAGAACAGACTGGCAAAATCTTGCCGTCAGGACTTATCTCATTTGGTATTTTCTTTGTTCCAACACTGTTGGTCTTTTTTGCGGCTACGATGGTTAACCTGAATAAAGAGCATGTAATCTTCGGTTCAAAGGTTCTTACTATGAACGCTGACAATACGATTTCAGCAGATAGTGTCGTACGCTTTTGTGACACTGGAGGAGCTGGTAACGTAAATGCGAAAAACCTGATGCGGGCGAATGGGATTAAGTTCAAGTCTATAGCGTCAAATGATCTGGCTGACTCGCTTTCTCGTATAAGTAGCGGCGATACAAGAACTGGTTGTGATATTGCTACTGTGCCGGCTGGGACAGCTGTTCCAGAAGGGCTTTTGGTTTCAGAGGGTGTTTCAGTATATTCTGGCCGACCAATTGAGTTGGAAAAGCCTTACCTCTCTGGTTTCAACTTTACAGATGGTGCCTTGATGCGGAATTCGCTGATTGCTTTGTGGTTTGCATTATCGCTTTATACTGCGGCCTTTATCGCGGAAACGGTACGTTCCGGCATTCAAGCGGTTTCCAAAGGTCAAACGGAAGCGGCAGCGGCTCTTGGGTTGCGTCCCGGCAGGATCACAAGTCTGGTGGTTTTACCACAAGCCTTGCGGGTGATCATTCCACCGATGATTTCGCAATATATGAACCTGACCAAAAACTCGTCACTGGCGATTGCGGTGGGGTACATGGATATCACGGGTACTTTGGGCGGCGTTACGTTGAACCAGACGGGTCGTGAAATGGAAAGCCTGATGATACTGATGGCGATCTATCTAACCATATCTTTAACCATTTCAACGGTCATGAATGTATACAATGAACGTGTTAAGCTGAGGGAGCGTTGATATGACTGATGTTTCATACGTCCGCACGGAAATGCTGGAAGAAAAAGCGCCACCGGTATCACAAGCCGGTATTATCAAATGGCTGCGCGATAATATGTTTTCGAACATTCCGAACAGCATTCTGTCAATCGCAGCACTTTGGGCAATTTACTATGTTCTAAGCGATGTTTTGCCCTGGACTTTCAAATCGTCTTGGAATGCGAATTCGTTGGATGAATGTCGCAGTGCTATTGCGGCAACATACGGCGAAGGTACAGATGGTGCCTGTTGGTCGGTTATTCATGATCGGTTCTTGCAGTTAGTCTTCGGGTTCTATCCGAAAGCATTGTACTGGCGTCCTATTGTGGCCTTTCTTCTGATGTTCGTGGCAATTGCCCCGGTATTGTTCGACGGCCTTCCCAAAAAGATGCTCCGGTTTACAATGATTTATCCGTTCTTGGCATTCTGGTTGCTGTGGGGTGGATCCTTATGGTTTCCCCTGATGATCATTGCCGGCTTTGTCTTGGGTTATCTGGCCTATGGTGTTGTCAGCAAAATGGCAAGCTCACTGGTGGGGATGATCGCAGCTGTTCTGGTGCCTATTATATGGTGGCTGTTCTTATCAGGGGATGTTGCAACTATGCTGCAATCCATTATTCCTCTGTCAATCGAGGCTGTGTCGTCATCCAATTTCGGCGGCTTTATGTTGTCGATAACCATTGGTGTGATCGGTATAGCCCTGTCATTGCCAATCGGTATTGTTCTGGCGCTTGGACGACAATCTGATCTGATGATTGTCAAAGTTATTTGTGTCGGTTTTATCGAGTTCATTCGCGGTGTGCCTTTGATCACTTTGTTGTTCGTGGCGTCCACTCTGCTGAACTACTTTATGCCGCCGGGAACTAACTTTGATCTGATCTTGCGCGTTATCATTATGGTAACCCTGTTTGCATCGGCCTATATGGCGGAAGTTATCAGGGGTGGTTTGGCAGCTTTGCCAAAAGGCCAATATGAAGGTGCTGACAGTCTGGGACTGGATTTTTGGCAGTCCACACGGTTGATTATCATGCCGCAGGCCTTGAAGATCTCGATCCCCAATATCGTGTCGTCATTCATCGGGTTGTTCAAGGATACAACTCTTGTGTCGATTATCGGTCTTTTGGATCCGATCGGATTGTCCACAAATATTCGTGCGAACCAGGAATGGAACGGTGTTATCTGGGAACTATATGGCTTTATCGCCCTAGTGTTCTGGCTTTTCTGTTTCTCAATGTCTCGTTACTCAATGTATCTGGAGCGCAAGCTTCAGACAGGCCACTAAGGAGTTATTCTCATGGCTAATGCTAAAAAGAAGTTGATTGTTTCTGACGAAGTTGCAATTCAAATCGAAAATATGAATAAATGGTATGGTTCGTTCCATGTTCTGAAAGATATCAATCTGACGGTTTATCGGGGTGAACGGATTGTGGTTTGTGGGCCTTCGGGTTCCGGTAAATCAACCTTGATCCGTTGCGTTAATGCGCTGGAAGAACATCAGGAGGGGAAAATCACGGTTGACGGGACACACCTGTCGTCTGATTTGAAAAACATTGATGCAATCCGGTCAGAGGTGGGAATGTGTTTCCAACACTTCAACCTGTTCCCGCATTTGTCGATCCTGGAGAACTGTACTTTGGCACCTATCTGGGTTCGCAAGATACCCAAGAAAGAAGCCGAAGAAACCGCGATGCATTTTCTTGAAAAAGTGAAAATCCCGGAGCAGGCTGATAAGTACCCGGGCCAGTTGTCCGGTGGTCAGCAACAACGTGTGGCGATTGCGCGTTCCTTGTGCATGCAACCGCGTATCATGCTGTTCGATGAGCCGACATCGGCGCTTGACCCAGAGATGATCAAAGAGGTTCTGGATACAATGATCGAGCTTGCCGAAGAAGGCATGACAATGATCTGTGTGACCCACGAGATGGGCTTTGCCCGCCAAGTGGCCAACCGCGTGATCTTTATGGATGCCGGTCAAATCGTTGAACAAAACGAACCGGAACAGTTCTTTAACAATCCACAATCGGAACGCACACAGTTGTTCCTGAGCCAGATTTTGGGCCACTAAGAACAAACCTGTCAGAGTTAACAAAAAGCCCCTCCATCCGTGAGGGGCTTTTTGCGTTTAGGACTGGCGGTAACCTACTCCTCAAAGCGATCCGTGTCGTCACGATCACGTTCGTATCGTTTCAATTTCGGAAACGGCGGCAACCAGGCAACGCGACGAACGATCCAACTTTCGTAGGTTGGTATCAGCTGGTCAGGATCATCCAGAGATCCGAGGTGAACTTCGATTTCGTCCCCGCTGCGTGCGAAAATGGACGAACCGCAGCGGGGGCAGAAAAACCGCCCGGCGTAGTCGCGTGTTTCGCCATCGATTGTCACCGCATCCTGAGGGAACACTGCAGAAGCGTAAAATAGGGCCCCATGATGCTTGCGGCAGTCGAGACAATGACAAATGCCAACCCGGTATGGAAGTCCCGATGCAACAATGCGAACGTTGCCACAAAGGCAACCGCCAGTGAATTGGTCCATGCTGCATCTCCTTTAAAATCAAGCCATCGGAATGTTTATATCGAATTCCGTCGGGCGTCCATCCGCCTACCCCAACTCGCGCGGCATAACAAAAGAATGTAACTTGCCTGATCGCAGTGTCAGTTGTGACCAATCCTCAATATCAAAATCAATGATTGTGGTCGCAGCCGTCGGGTATCTCAAGAAATTCTCGCTTTTGGGGACGACTTCCAGCAACTCCTCGGCAAACCCCGCAATCCCGGGGTTATGACCCAGCATCAGCACAACATGGCCCGTAGCGCCTTGTAGCTTTTCCTGCATATTGCCGACATTCGAATGATATAAGCGGCGGTCATATTCGGGTTTAATCCCCAGATCTAAAACTTGTTCCAGCTGGCCCCATGTTTCAACGCAGCGCTTTGCTGTTGATGAAATAACCTGATCGGGGATGTACCTGTTATCGTTCAGCCAGCGCCCTAGCTTTGTAGCGGCTTGCTGGCCGCGATCATTCAGCGGGCGGTCATGGTCGTTTTGCCCCATGTTGGCCCAGCTTGATTTGGCATGACGCATTAGAATGACACGTTTCATCTACTTCCCCCGAAAAGCCCGCATATGCAATGCGGATTGTTCGGTCAGTCTACCCGCGCCTGTACTGGCAGGGCAAGCCCTGCGCACAAGACAACCTTGCGTAAGACATGTATTGCCTGCGTCTGTATCTATATAATCATAACAGGCAGGTACATCATAGCTACGCTCACTGCTCAAAGCCCCGACAGGGCAAGCGGTCAGGCAAGGCTTTGTTGTGCAGGTCTCGCACGGATTTTGGAACGTTTGTTCGGGCAAGGTAAGTTTAGTGTCAAACGCAAGTGCACCGCGATAAGACACCATCAAACCTGTCAGGTCATGCACCAGCATACCAACAGGCGCGTCCCATGCGCGCCCCGAGGTCTTGGCCCAACTTAGAAACGGCGCATAGGGCGGGCCGCCAAAGGGGAATATTGGGCGTGCGCCCAATGATTGTGCTATTCTTGGTATAACATCCGCCGACCAGCGATCTACCGGGTCGGGCTGATCATCGTTGTAGATATCCGAGGCGGTAAAGACAGACCAGAAATCAGCCGCAGGCCCCAACAGAACCAAGCTGGCCGCTTGGGAAAAATCATCTGTATCTGGGTGAAATGCACCGTAAACATCCAGCCCATTGTCCAATGCGGCGGCGCGGATTTGCTTCAGTCTCATTTGTTGCGAAACGGCAGTAACAGGTTCCAGCCCAAGCTTAGAGGCCGCGCGTCCTGCCAGCGTAACCCAACTGTCATGGCATCATGGCCTTTTGAAGGTTGGGCGACATATGTGCCGAACAGACGATCCCAGATCGACAGGGAAAACCCGTAGTTGCTGTCATGTTCCGCGCGGATGTCCGAATGATGTACGCGGTGCATGTCGGGGGTCACGATCAATAGGCGCACAATCCGATCCAGTTTCTGCGGCAGGCGAATATTGGCGTGGTTGAACATGGCAGACCCGTTCAGCAAGATTTCAAATAGAATGACCGCAAAGGCGGTTGGACCAAGAGCATAGACGATGCCGATTTTCAGCAGCATCGACAGGGCAATCTCGATGGGATGAAACCGAATGGCGGTGGTTATATCCATATCGGTATCCGCATGGTGTACCTGATGCAGCCGCCATAACAGCGGGATTTTATGGGTAACCAGATGTTGCGCCCAAATCACGAAATCAAGGATCAACATGGCTACGATGACCTCAAACCAATCGGGCCAGCTTACCATTGCCAACAGCCCCCAACCGTGTGCGTGTGCGTCAGCTGCGGCAGCAACGGCCATAACGGGCATAATGACGGCCATTAAGCGTATAGTAAGACTGTCAATGACGATCAGCGTGATATTGGTGAACCAGCGCGCACTGCGTTTTATCGTGCGTTTGCGCCGCGGTAGCAGCACTTCGACCAAAGCCAAAATTGCAAACACCCCCAGAAAGACGGCCAGTCGAATGGTGACTTCATTTTCCATATATATGCCTCTTATTTCAGGCGCGGATCATACTGCCCGCGCCGTAATCCGTGAACAGTTCCAACAAACATGCATGAGGTGCACGCCCATCCATAATCACAACTGCGCGAACGCCACCATTTATCGCATCAAGTGCGGTTTGTGTCTTTGGGATCATGCCGCCTGCTATCACGCCATCTTTGGTCAATGCGATAACCTGCTTGGCCGAAAGGTTGGTCAAAATATCGCCGTCTGCGTCTTTTACGCCTTCCACATCGGTTAAAAGCAACAATCGGTCAGCGTTCAGGCCTGCCGCAATGGCGCCTGCGGCAGTATCGCCGTTGATGTTGAAGGTTTCACCGTTTTTACCGGTGCCAATCGGTGCGATCACGGGGATAAAACCGCCTTCATTTAGAGAATCGATCACATTTGCATTCACATGGGTCGGTTCGCCGACCATGCCCAAATCACCATCCGCTTTTTTGCAAACAATCAGGTCACCGTCCTTGCCGGACAGTCCAACAGCTTTGCCGCCCTGACGATTGATCGCCTGTACAATATTTTTATTCACCTTGCCTGACAGCACCATTTCCACAACTTCAACGGTTTCGGGTGTGCTGACACGTTTGCCATCCACAAATTCGGTTTCTATCGCGAGCTTGTCCAGCATTGCATTGATCATCGGCCCGCCGCCATGCACGATCACGGGGTTTACATTGCACTGGCGCAGCATCACCACATCGCGGGCGAATAAATCCATCGCCGATGCGCTGCTCATCGCATTGCCGCCAAGTTTAATCACCACAATTGCCCCGTCGTAACGTTGCATCAGCGGTAGGGCTTCGCTTAACAGGCGGGCTGTTGCCAGTGAGTCTCGTTTCATTGCTTTGGACTTTTCCATAGGGGCCATCTTATTACATATCTTATGTTTGCATAACGCTTTGTTACGCTTGCGCCAAGGGGCTTGCAACTTGATAGAAATACTTCACTAATGAGTGTCGTAATTCAGCATATATTCAGGATAATAAAATGGCCGTAGGCACCACAAGTAAAACCCTATTACTGACAGGCGCAAGCCGCGGGATCGGCCATGCTACTGTTATAAAATTCGCAAAAGAAGGCTGGCGGGTGATTACCTGTTCTCGCCAGTCATTTTCCGAGGAATGTCCTTGGGGCGGCGAAGAAAATCACATTCAAGTTGATTTAAGTGATCCGAATAAAACAGTGGAAGCGATTGAGCGGATTAAAAAACGACTGATCGGGGGGCGGTTGGATGCGCTTGTGAATAACGCCGGCATTTCGCCCAAAGGTGAAAATGGTGCGCGTCTTAGCACGCTGGACACGGATTTACGCACTTGGGGCCATGTGTTTCATGTGAACTTTTTTGCATCTGTCATTCTGGCACGCGGCCTGAAAGATGAACTGGCTGCGGCCAAAGGTTCGGTTGTGAATGTGACTTCTATTGCTGGTGCACGGGTGCATCCCTTTGCTGGTGCTGCCTATTCCACGTCAAAAGCGGCGCTGGCGGCTTTAACCCGTGAAATGGCGCATGATTTCGGGCCTTTGGGGGTGCGTGTCAATGCAATTGCACCCGGTGAGGTGGAAACCAGTATCTTAAGCGAAGGTACTGATAAGATTGTGGAAAAACTACCCTTACGTCGTTTGGGGCAGCCAAGTGAGGTGGCGGATGTGGTTTATTTCTTATGTTCTGACCAAAGCAGTTAT
>JAJFHY010000046.1 GCA_021775375.1 Amylibacter sp.
ACAGCAGACCAATCACAAGGCCGGGCATCACCATTGGATGGAAAGTGCTTAGCGAGGCTTTGTAAATCGGCATTCCAAATTTGAGCAGGCGTTGATTTACAGCCAAATTTAGCAGCGGCACTTCCATTGCTATTAATTAATTTATTTACCAGCTCCTCATCATCTACTGGCCCATTCCATTCCTCGCAGGGGCCGCTTTCAAGTAATTGAATATCATCCGTCTGGTTGTTGCGAAATGGAACGAGCTGCATCAAAGCCTCCGTACAATCCAGTGATGGGTCGCCCATTTGCTCAAACCCCATAACAATGAAGCGTTTGTCACAATAAAACTCACATGCACCATTGTTGAATTTGTTCACCCGGTCACCAAACAGTTCTTTCTTGTATGTACAAAAAATATGATAGCCTGTTCCACTGATCGAAATTTCCATTCCAGCACCTTGGAAATTTTTGCAAAGTTCGTTTGCCAAATCTGTGCTAATGCCAGTACTCGCATCGCGTTGCCCGTCAATATCCACAACGCAAAAGGGATCATCTTCGGTCAAAACAAACCCAAGCAGCAGGTTGCCTTTAGATAAACTTACGTATTCTCTAGCGGTCTCAAGTGGCAAGTGATTGTTTTTGTCATGCGCATTGATTGGATTACCTTGTCGGTCACACGGTAATTTTTTTGGCTTGGGATTTGTGCCATCATTAACCAGTTTACATAGAATAAATTGATTATTGGGCAGTTTCTCGAAGAAGCTTTTCTGGCTTTCTGATGCATATTGTAATATAGTCATTTCAGTTCCTTTCCGGAACATAAACACAATGGCCCATGACCCTCTTTTCAAACAGATCAGGTTTTGGGCCGTTTATTTATGCGGCATTTATGTGATTTGGGTTCGTTTTACGGTTATCAGAAATCATCTGATCAAACGTATCTAGTTCAACTTCACGCCAGAGAATTCTATGCCCGATTTTCACAGGGGTAGGGAAGCGTACGTTTTCGTCTTCCTGCCAACGGTAGAGCGTTGATCGGCTTATCTGAAAACGTGCTTGGACATCGGCGGCTGTTAGGTAACGCATGTGTTTTCTCCTTACTGGGTGTTACAGTATGGAGTGTGTCAAAACAGAAACGTTCCTGCACAAAGCAGACTATTCATCTTTCTGGAAACAACTTACCCCTTGCGCGTCCTGCGTCACGAATACACTGATAGTATCCTTGGGTCCTATCTTCTTCCTGGAATATTTCACGGTTTTGCAATTTGAAAATATAGCGAAAGCAAAATTCCTCGAATGGTTTTGGGACAATGTGGTCATCGCTGTTTCTGTCCGGATGCCTCAAGTCCGTTAATGAGACGTCGAAGTCAGCATCATGAAGAATATACCCACAAGATAAAATAGCCGCAGTTCGACGATGAGCGTGTTCGATCCAGCAGAAATCATGCATCCACTCCCCATTTTCATCCATTGCGTATAGTGTACCAGCTTTTTTAACTTCTCTGTATCGCCTTTCGTCGGCCAAAATTTCCTTTTGCATAAGATGCACGATTTCCAATTCGCTTCGCTCAGGGGTACCGTGATGTGCGGTAGCTAGCGAGAATATCTCGGGATCATTGCAGGGTAGGCCATCATTTAGTCGCTTCTTTAGTTTACTATTCCGTTGCTTCCAGTCCTTTAAACTAATGCGATTATATAATTCGATTTGGCCATTCCACACAGCATCTCTTAAGCGTCTATAACTATCGTCAGATATGTCGGCATCAAACATCGCCTCAATGCTGATCCGATCTTTTGCCTGATTCAACGGTGCAGGTCCACATGGGTCAGATCCTGGGGCAAACCTCCCTCGGGGGCCGGATTTTTCGATACGTTTAACCATCCACAAAATCAGCCCAACGCTGCATCAGCGCACGTCTTTGTTCCAGATAATCTGTTCTCCGATAGGCACGCTCAACGGCGCCACCAGTAATATGTGCCAAACATGCCTCAGCAATCTCTCGTGGGGTGTCTGTGGCTTCTGCGCACCAAGTACGAAAGCTTGATCTAAATCCGTGTGGCCGGGCATCCATACCACGCCTTTCCATTAGGCGAGACATAGTCGCATCCGAAATCACGCCTTTACGGTAGCTTGGGAAAAGAAACCCGTTTCGCGCTGTAGGTTTAGCTTGTTCGATTATCTCCATCGCTTGGCGGGATAACGGTACTCTGAAATCAGGTGTTTTATCTTTACGGCCCTTCATTTTATCACCTGTAATAGTCCAAACGTGGTTTTCTATATCATCTTCACATAAGAACCGAAGAGGTCGCGAACGTGTGCCAACTGTCAATATTAGGAACCGTAAAGCCAGATGGGTTGTCGTCCCCTCATTCAAAGAAGCATAGAAGTCCGGGACCTCTTCCCATGGCACAAAGGCAGTGTGTTTAACCTTGTGACGCTGTGCTCCCAATAGCGCCTTAGCTTTTTCAGTAGCTTGCATATCTACATCAAGCCCCAATGCCGCGCCATGTCTTATGCAAATCGCCAAACGGTTCATTGCTTTCTTTGCTGTTGCTGCCTTGCTATGCCAAATTGGCGCAAGAGTGTCGCGGATATCTCTTTGATCAATTTCGGCAATCGGAATGCGGCCAAGCTTAGGTAGAATATGTAACTCAATAGGTGAAAACCAGCGACCAGCTTGACCATCGCCTTTTAGTTCAGCCTTTCGTGCCTCATAACAATCAACAGCAATGTCCTGAAGCAAATGCATATTGCGTTGTGCATCACGACGTTCGCATTCCCTTACCTTAATAGGGTCATTGCCTTTACGTGCTACGGCGCGCCATTTATCTGCTTGATTGCGTGCATCCTTTAATGTGGTGATAGGTAATGAGCCCAACCCCATCTCACGTCACCTACCATGTACCGTGATACGGAGAAACCACTGCGCACCTCCATCAGCACGCTTATGTAGCCACAAACCCCCGCCATCAGAGAATTTACCTAATGGTGCAGATTTAACAAAAGCAGCCGTAAGTTTGTTCAATGCGTGTGCCATTCTGTCCACCTTATTATCCACCCCTATATGTGGTATGCTATGGGACATATAGCAATAGTATGAAACAGGTGTATGTTAATACCTTATTGATATAACATATTTTGTTACACAGCGACACAAGTTGCATAAAGGATCCAATGCCACCCTCGGGCACCATTTAAAACAAAGACTTAGGTTTTATAACTATGGGAATTACCACTATAGATATAATTGCCTTTGATTTAAATCAAAGACTTAAGTTGGGAATTCTGGCAATTACCAATATAGATAAAATAGCATTAAATTGTACATTGATTTTATCGGCTACATAATGAGGAATTTGCCATGATGAATTTAAGAAAACAAATATTAAACTTGGCTACTTTGACCGTAATGGCCTTACCTTGCACGGCCTATGCCGGTGATTGGAAATATGCAGCGTCCATTTATCTTTATACGCCTGAATCAACCACGGCTATAGGCCCAGTTGAGACAACCTTAAGTTTTAGTGATGCGCTGGACAATCTTGACTTTGCTTTCATGGGAGCTTTTGAAGCCAACAACGGGCGCTGGGGGCTAATTGCAGATTATATGCTAACAGATCTGTCTTTCGGAAATTCAACAACCGGACCAGCATTCTCTGGCGTAAATACGTCACTCAAGACACAGATTTTCAATGGCTATGCGACTTATCGCGCGTATCAAAATCCAATGGTAACTTTGGACCTTGCCGCAGGTATCCGCTGGTTCAACACCGCAACTGATATCACTTTATTACCTGGCGTTTTACCTGGTAGAACAAGTAGCGTTGATGAGGATTGGGTTGACCCTGTGATAGGTATACGGGCGCGCTTTGCTTTGACGGAAAAATTGTCCGGAACTGTCTTTGCCGATTATGGGGGGTTCAGAAGTGGCAGTGAATCGTGGCAAACTCTGCTGACACTCGGCTACAATATCAACGAAAACTGGGTCGCACGCGCAGGCTACAGATATATATCAGTTGATCACACGATAAACGGTACCGATTTCTCTTTCTCACAATCAGGCCCGATATTCGGTGCAACTTATAGTTTTTGAGCGATGTAAACTATGTCGGCCGCCTAAATGCGGCTAATATATTCATGAATTATAAATGAATAACCAAGACATCTGGAAAATCAGGTGCCTTTTGCTTTCTTAAAACTACGTAAGTTGCGGTGCCAGCTCTCGACGCCAGCGTTTTGGGCCGGATGTATGTATAGAGTTGCCATTGGCGTCGACCGCAACAGTCACCGGCATGTCAACAACCGTAAATTCATGTATCGCTTCCATGCCTAAATCCTTGAACGCCACCACTTTTGCGTCTCGTATGGCTTTGGAAACCAAAACAGCGGCACCCCCGACAGCAATAAGATACGTGGCCTTTTTGGCGGCAATTTTATCTATTGTATCCTGGCCACGCTCTGCCTTGCCAACCATGGAAAGCAGCCCTTCGTTAAGTATCATATCAGTGAAGCCGTCCATGCGCGTGGACGTTGTGGGACCGGCGGGCCCTACTGCCTCTCCCTCAACGGGATCAACAGGACCAACATAGTAAATCACACGACCCTTAAGACTTATAGGAAGGTCTTGACCGGCGGCTTTCATATCGGCCAGACGCTTGTGTGCTGCATCTCTTCCTGTCAGCATCTTGCCGCTAAGAAGCAGCGTTTCACCTGTTTTCCAATCAGCCATAGCTTCGCGTGTCAATGTGTCCAAGTTCACACGGCGAGCAATACCGGCTGATTTTTCATCCGCAACTTCAGGCCAGTCCGACAGGTTCGGAGGTGTCATATAAGCAGGCCCAGTGCCATCAAGTGTTACATGTGCGTGCCTGTTAGCAGCGCATTGCGGCATAAGTGCAACCGGCTTTGACGCGGCATGTGTTGGATAGGTTGCCAACTTGACATCCACAACGGTTGTCAAACCACCAAGACCTTGTGCACCTATTCCTAAAGCGTTGATACGATTATAGAGGTCAATTCTGAATTCTTCCGCTTTTGTATTCGGGCCGCGTCGCAGAAGATCAGACATATCAATGGGTTCCATAACCGCGCGTTTTGCCAATAGCATGGCTTTTTCGGCGCTACCGCCAACCCCAATACCGATTACACCCGGTGGGCACCAACCCGCACCAAGCGTCTTCATCGTATCGATAACCCAGTCGCTTACCGATGCAGATGGATTGAGCACCGTAAAACGGGCTTTGTTTTCCGACCCGCCACCTTTTGCCGCAATCATAAGTTCAAGCGTGTGCCCTGCGACCAATTCCAGATGTGTAACGGCTGGGGTGTTATCTTTCGTGTTTTTCCTGTCAAACAGCGGGTCATCAACCATTGAGGCGCGAAGCGGATTTTTTGCGTCCAGATATGCAAGCCGAACACCGTCGTTAATCAGCTCGGACAATGTCTTTTCAGATTGGATATGTGCATCTTGGCCCAGCTTCGCGAACACTGTAACCATTCCGGTATCTTGGCACATAGGACGTTGTCCGATCGCGGCTAGTCGCGAGCTTTCAAGTATTTGCCCCATTGCGGCGCGCGCAGGTGCGCTTTCTTCGCGTTCATAGGCTTCTGACAGATGCGTCAGGTAGTCTTTTTGATGATAGAATGAAATGAATTGAAGGGCCGCACGTACAGTTTCAACAATATCCGGGCCTGTAATTTCGCTACGTTTCATTTGGTGTTCCTATTTTGCTTGTCGGATCTGATCGGGTCTACGTTTTGTTATGAATTACATTATTTCCATCAACCCGCGCAAGCGCGTTTGAAGGGTTTTATGCGTTGATTTGAATATCTTTTTTATCTGTCGAATTTTGTTGAAAGAATGATCGATGACATGGTCTCATCGATCCCTGCCAAACAACCGATCTTATCAATTATCATATCCAGTTCCACCATTGAACGGGCAGAAATAACACCGGACATATCAAATGTACCACTGATCGAATAAAGCGATGTCAGTTGTTTGATAGCTGAAAGCTCAGCCTCAATTTTTTCCCGACTGCCTGCTGATAATTTTATCATCACCAGAGCCTGCACTCTTTTCTCCAGGTAAGCCGGTGATAATTTAACCGTGTAGCCGTTTATAACGCCATTTCGCTCCAGCTTTTGCAATCGCATCTGAACGGCTGTTCGGGATGCAGATAATTTGCGCGCCATTTCAGAAACTGAAAGCCGTCCGTTTTGTTGCAGCAACGCGATAAGCTGCTGGTCTTTATCCGTAAGGTCCATGCGATATTCATCCTAGTTAATTTAACTACTCTTATAGTTATTTTGCTAAATATAATAATTAAAAAAAACAATATAGCCAATTGCCGACAGAGTGCTAAGTCGGCTAGTTTCGCGCCAACAAGAATTAGGGAATATATTCGCCATGAACAGTACAGAAATCTTAAAAGCCGCAGGCTTTAGCGCATCAGAATTAACCGGTGGTACGCTTGTTGTGCATACGCCCATAGACGGTAGCGAAATTGCCAGCTTGAAAACACACAGTGTGCAGGATGTCTTGCAAATGATCGACATGGGCAATAATGCTTTTTCTGCCTGGAAGTCGGTTCCCGCACCGCGTCGTGGTGAACTTGTTCGCCGATTAGGCGATGAATTGCGGGCCGAGAAAGAAAACCTTGGCCGTCTGGTTACACTGGAATGCGGTAAAATCTATCAAGAGGGTTTGGGTGAAGTTCAAGAAATGATCGATATCTGCGATCTTGCCGTTGGCCTGTCACGCCAACTGTTCGGTCTGACAATAGCATCAGAACGCCCGGGCCACAGCATGCGCGAAACATGGCACCCGATGGGTGTTTGCGGGATTATAACCGCATTTAACTTCCCTGTAGCACCTTGGTGCTGGAATGCAGCCCTTGCACTGGTTTGCGGCGATCCCGTAATTTGGAAACCGTCAGAAAAAACACCGTTAACCGGTCTTGCCGTACAAAAAATATGCGACCGCGTAACTGCAGATTTTGACGAAGCACCTGTTGGTCTGATCCAGACAATAATCGGTGAACGCGACACCGGCGAGGTTTTGACCGCATCTCGTGATGTGGCGATTGTATCTGCAACCGGCTCCACCCGTATGGGCCATGCTGTTGGCGCAAAAATGGCAGAGCGTTTTGGCCGTTGCATACTGGAACTTGGCGGCAATAACGCGATGATTGTAACCCCGTCGGCCGACTTGGAAATGGCCCTGCGCGCAGTGGTATTTTCAGCCGTGGGAACAGCCGGGCAGCGTTGCACAACATTGCGCCGCTTGATCGTACACGAAAGTATTTACGACCAATTAGTACCACGCCTGAAAGCCGCATATGATGGATTGCAAATTGGTAACCCATTGAAAGACGGTACCCTTGTGGGCCCGTTGATTGATGCGCAGGCATTGGGCGGAATGGACAGT
>JAJFHY010000047.1 GCA_021775375.1 Amylibacter sp.
GGCGAAAATGCAGCATGGTTCCGTACGTAAGGTGGCCATGACCAAGCAACCCGTTCTGCAAATTTTCCGCGCATTATTACTGATCGCCGAAATCTGCGTGATGGTTCTGGGGTTTGTCTATCTTGGCCTGATTGAAAGCTACGCGATTTTCATTACCTATCCTCTGATCATCGCTGCCCTTTCGGGTATAATACTCGGCGAAAGTGTCGGTTGGCGCCGTTGGGCCGCCATATGCGTCGGTTTCACAGGCGTTCTGGTTATTCTACAACCCGGCTTTCGTATCTTTTCCCCTTATGCGCTATTGCCTTTGGCTTCGGCCTTGATGTTCGCCTTATACGGGCTTTTGACGCGTTTTGCAGCCCGCAAAGATAGTGCGGAAACCAGTTTTTTCTGGACCGGTATTATCGGCGCAATCGGGATGACAGCCGTCGGTATGTTCTATTGGCAACCAATGACAACCGGCGATTGGGGCTGGATGGCCCTTTTGTCTATCACAGGTGCTTTGGGGCATTTCCTACTGATCAAATGCTATGCTGTAACCGAGGCCAGCACAGTACAACCGTTTGCTTACATGCAATTGGTTTTCGGCGGGGCTTTGGGCTGGGCGGTATTCCACGACACCTTGCGTTGGGGCACTGCGGTCGGTGCCTTGATCGTGATCGGGGCGGGCCTGTTTACTCTTTGGCGCGAACGCCTATCCGCGCGTTAAATCCATCGTCAATTGCAGGGGTGGTGTTTTGCCTTTCAGACGCGCGCGGTACACATGCAGCGACTCCATCACCCGCATCACATAATTGCGGGTTTCGCGGTAAGGGATGTGTTCAATCCAGTTGACCTGGTCAACCAGACTGTCGCGCGGATCGCCAAATTCCGTGATCCATGCTCTAGCGCGGCTTGGGCCTGCGTTATAACTTGCAAATGCCAGAATATATGATCCATCAAACAGTTTCAAAAGGCCACCAAGATAGGCGGTTCCCAATTGCGCGTTGTATCGCCAGTCCGTTGTCAGGCGTTGCTTGGAATATTTAACGCCAATGTCTTTCGATACTGCACGCGCGGTTGCAGGCATAATCTGCATCAATCCACGCGCCCCGGCAGGACTGATTGCACTTTCGTTCAGCTCGCTTTCACGCCGCGCAATCGCCATGGCAATTTCAGGTGCAACATCAACCGAATAAGCAGCAAGATCAGTCACTGGAAAATAGGATTTCGGTAAGGTCATTCCGCGCTTTGCCGCCTCTTTGGCCACGGCCAAAGCCACATTGGGACGGTCCATCTCCAATGCCAGATCCGCTAGTTGACTTAAGCTTACTTTATCCAACGTTTCTGCCACATGGGTAAAAAACCAGCGCATATGCGCCTGATCTTCCGCGTAATGAAATAAAAGTCCGGCCCGAATAACAGCGCTATTCATAAAGTCCGCTTGCCGCCAATCCGGAATGTTTTGTGTTCCGCTAAGTGATTGATCGGGGGTTAATCCAAATTTTTCCGCCGCCAACTGGCCGTAAAAACTGGTCTGATATTCGGCCCCTTCGCCATAAGCTTTCGACGCTTGATCGAATTGTTCCAGTGTTTCATAGGTCCGCCCCAACCAATACCCTGCACGCCCCAGACTTATTGGACTGTTCACAGCACCTTTAAAATTCATAAAATGCGTTAAAGCCTGTTTTGGCGCCTTCATCTTGATCAGAGAAATATAACCTGACAACCATTCAAGATCGGCAAAATTTGATCCTTCAGTCAGGCTGTGTTGGCTGGCCAGCCAGTAAGCCAGATCGGTATCGCCGGCCCGCATCGCACGGCGCGCAAAGCCGCGTCGTCGGCTGGCCCATGCCTCTGGTTGGCCCAGTTTCTTTGCCGAGCCGGTTTGTCCGGCCAGCAATTCTTGTGCATCGTCCCAACGGCCCTTTTTTACCCGCCACTTGAAACGGTCATAGGCAAGGCCGGGATCAGATTGCAGATTTTTGGGAACAGCCGAAATCTTTGCATCAATATTTTTGCTGGCCCGCTGCAAACCGATGCGTGCCCGCGCCAGTTTAACATTCCCATCAGAAACTTTACCCAACATCCGTTCCGCTTCACGGGTCAACCCGCGCCATAAAAGATTGTCCAGACGTTCCATGTTATGCTGCTGCAAAACCCCTTTGTATTTTTTATATAAAGCGATTTCATCTTGCCCCCTCAGAGACATTTCAGTCCATGCACGGATCACTTCCGTGCGTGCCTGCCCCTCGCGGCCAACCGCGGCATAAGCTTCTGCCAAACGTAATGATCCTGCACCGGTTTGTGGTAATTGAGTTTCAAAATAAGCCCGCACATGCGCAGGATCGGCAGATTTCGGGATCGCTCTTTCCCCTTGGCGGCGCAATCTCTTTAATCCCGGCCAGTCGCTATGAACCATCAAAAAGTCCCGATACTCGGACCAATCACCATCGCCAATACGCAGCCGTTCCCACGTCACAAGTGTAACCCCGACCGGATCACTGATCTGCGACGCATAATGATCCGCCGTCACCCAATCGCCGTTTTCGATCGCATCATAGGTCATGGACAACAGTTCAGCGTTTTCTTCTTCGCTATTGGCGTGCACCATAACGGGTGCAAAAAAAGCCATGCACAGTGTTACTATTTTGATCCAAACGCGCATCAAATTGCTTTCATTGGTTTTCCGAACCTAAAACTAGCCAAGTTTCCCTTGTTTTCCTAGGATGTTCTTGGCAAAGGTCACTTTGACCGTGTCAAATAGGCGAAATCACGCTAAAGCAACGTAATGTACATCATTAATTCGGAGGTTACACCCATGTTCAAAGGTTCATTCCCAGCTCTGATCACCCCGTTCAAGAACGGCAAAGTGGATGATGATGCACTTAAGGCGTTGGTAAATTGGCATATCGCCGAAGGCTCTAACGGTTTTGCTCCCGTGGGTACCACAGGCGAAAGCCCGACCTTGTCACATGCGGAACATATGCATGTGATCAAACTGGTGGTTGAAACTGCTGCCGGGCGTATCCCAGTGATTGCCGGAGCAGGATCAAATAACACAGCCGAAGCCATGGAGTTTCTGCAATTCGCAAAAGATGTAGGCGCAAACGCGGGCCTTGTTGTGACACCGTATTACAACAAACCCACACAGGACGGATTAGTCGCGCATTACACGGCGTTGAATGAAGTTGGCTTGCCGATTTTCATCTACAACATCCCGCCTCGCTCAGTCGTCGATATGGTGCCTGAAACGATGGGTGCACTGGCAAAGCTGGAAAATATCATCGGCGTGAAAGATGCAACCGGTGATCTGGCGCGCGTTTGTCAGCAACGTATTCATTGCGGTACCGATTTCATCCAACTGTCAGGCGAAGATGCAACGGCACATGGGTTCAACGCCCAAGGCGGTGTTGGTTGTATTTCCGTCACAGCAAACGTGGCTCCGAAACTATGCTCACAATTGCAGGCCGCAACCCTTGCAGGCGATTACGCCACCGCATTGGAAATTCAGGACCGCCTGATGCCGCTTCACAATGCGATTTTCACCGAGCCGGGCTTGGTTGGCGCCAAATACGGCGTTTCAAAACTGGGCAAATGCAGCGACGAAGTACGCTTGCCTTTGACGGGCCTGACCGACGGCACAAAAGCAAAAATGGAATCAGCCATGCGTCATGCAGGGCTGATTAACTAGGCTATGGCCGTTAAGCAAAAACCAACTGACAACAATAAACTGATCGCCGAAAACCGGCGGGCGCGGTATGATTATGCTATTGAGGACACGCTTGAATGCGGCGTCGTGTTGATGGGGTCCGAGGTAAAATCACTACGCAGTGGTGGTGCGCATTTGACCGAAAGCTATGCGGATGTTGAAAACGGCGAGTTGATGCTGATCAACAGCTATATCGCCCTATATCCGCAGGCGCGGAATTTCGGTCATGAAGAACGTCGCCGCCGTAAATTGCTGGCCTCAAAGCGTGAAATATCCAGACTTTGGCAGGCCATCGGTCGTCAAGGCATGACGCTTGTTCCCTTAAAGATGTACTTCAACGACAAAGGCCGCGTGAAACTACTGTTGGGTATCGCCAAGGGTAAGAAAAAGGCTGACAAACGCGAAACCGAAAAGCAACGCGATTGGCAAAGACAAAAAGCGCGCGTGATGCGCGATTACGGCTGAATACTACATATAGACAGAAATCTTGATATATATCTATATGCCCCTATGATGAGCTTACAATCCACATTGAAGTGGGTGAAATAGACAGGGAAATCTTATGGAAGCATTAATTGTACAACTTGTATCGGGTGCTATTGGCGGTAATGTTGCAGGTAAACTGCTGAAAACTTTTGATATGGGCGTTTTGCGAAACTCCATAGCGGGCATTATAGGCGGCGGTATTGGCGGTAGCATATTAAGTAATTTAGGTGCTGGCGGGCTTGACGGCATTGTTGGTCAAATTGCAGGTGGCGGTGTTGGCGGTGTTCTTCTGATGGCCGTTGGCGGTGCCCTTCAAAATATGTTTAACAGAGGCGACTGATACATAACTTGTTAAACGCGCGTAGCGATTTATACGCGCGTTTTTCTTTGCCTGCTTGCATCCCCCACCCTACAGGTTTAATTGAAGATGAACCTTCAAAAAGGCGTAAATCATGGGGCAAGACGATCCAGAAATTTTAGTCTCGACCAACTGGTTGGCAGAGAACCTGTCAAACCCGAACCTGCGCATATTGGATGGTTCCTGGTATATGCCTGCCGACAATCGTGATGTGCAGGCCGAGTTCCTAGCCGCGCATATTCCGGGGGCACAATTTTTCGATATTGACGCGATCAGTGATCAAGAAACCGACCTGCCACATATGATCCCACCCGTTGCGCAGTTTGAAACACAGATTGCTAATTTGGGCATATCGAACGACAATCAGATCGTTGTTTATGACACTAAAGGCTTATTCTCAGCCGCCCGTGTCTGGTGGTTGTTGCGCTATTTCGGCCTAACGAATATCGCCGTTCTGGACGGCGGCCTGCCTAAATGGCAAGCCGAAGGACACCCAACTGTAAGCGGCGCAAACGACCCAACGGTTGGAACGTTAAACGCTGTCCCTCATACAAAACTTCTACGCAATGCCGCACAAGTTCTTGATGCCAGCAAAACCGCAGGTGAGCAAATTATCGACGCTCGTGCGCCTGCACGTTTCAGAGGCGAGGTTCCTGAACCGCGTGCAGGATTGCGTGCAGGCCACATGCCGGGTGCAAAGAACGTGTTTTTTATGTCTTTGTTAAATGCGGACGGAACGCTGAAGTCCGACACCGAGCTTGCCGCCGTCTTTCAGGCGCAAGGTGTTGACCTGAAAAAACCAATCATCACCTCTTGCGGTTCCGGTGTTACGGCATCTGTCCTATCACTGGCTTTGCATAAAATCGGCCACACCCAACACGCGCTTTATGACGGCTCTTGGTCGGAATGGGGCGCACTTCCCGACACCCCTGTTGAACAGGGTAAATGACCCTGAAAGGAAACTTCATGCTCGACCACCTCAAACCCCTACCCGCTGATAAAATCCTGATGCTAACCGGTTTATTTCGCGCGGATGAACGCACCACTAAAATCGACCTCGGTGTCGGTGTATACAAAGACGCAAACGGCCACACGCCGATCATGCGCGCAGTTAAAGCGGCTGAAAAACAACTGTGGGAAACCGAAGATACCAAGACCTATACCAGTCTGCCGGGGGATGCGGGTTTCCACAATGCCATGGCCGATCTGGTGCTGGGTGACAGCGTTGATCGCGCACGACTTTCATGTTGCGCGACACCTGGCGGCACAGGGGCCATTCACAACGTTTGTGAAACCATTAAAATGGCAAATCCCAATGCTACAATCTGGGTCAGCAACCCCACATGGGGCAATCATTTGTCGATCATGAAACACCTCGGCATACCATTCCAGACCTATGACTATTTCGATGAAGACACATGCGCGATTGATTTTGACGGCATGATGGCCAGTCTGCAAAACGTGCAAGCTGGTGATGTTGTGCTGCTGCATGGTTGTTGTCACAACCCCACAGGGGCCAATCTGAACCGCACACAATGGAACGAAGTTGCAAACCTAATTCAGGAAAAATCCGCAATGCCTTTCATCGACATTGCCTATCAGGGCTTTGGAGACGGTTTGGATGAGGACGCATATGGTGCTCGCTTGTTGGCAGGTAAATTCGATGAAATGATGATCGCGGCAAGTTGTTCCAAAAACTTTGGTGTTTATCGTGAACGCACAGGCATCGTTCTGGCCGTTTCCGCCAATGCCGATGACGCCAAAATCACCCAGGCAACTCTGGCCCATATGAACCGGCAGAACTTCAGCTTTCCACCCGACCATGGGGCGCGCCTTGTGACTATGGTGCTGAGCGACCCTGCTTTACGGGCTGATTGGGAAGCGGAACTGGAAGATGTGCGCAGCGGGATGCTGGTATTACGCCAAAAATTGGCGGATGCACTGCGTGATGAAATCGGCTCGGACCGTTTTGGTTTTATTACCGAACATCGCGGCATGTTTTCACGTCTTGGTCTGACACTTGAACAGGTGCTGGAACTGCGTGAAACCCACGCAATTTACATGGTCGACGACAGCCGCATCAATATCGCGGGCCTGAATGAAACCAATGTACCGATTATCGCCAAAGCTGTTGCAAGCGTAATTCGCTGAACTCTTGTGTAAAACCGGTTTGACGGGTATGCGGGCACAGCCCTATCAGGGCAAAAGTGTCCGCTACCTTTTCAAAACGGAGTTAAAATGAAACGTGGCATTATTTTTGGCGTTATTGCCATGGCAGCAATTGTTGTTGCCTCCAACATTCTCGTACAATTTCGCTACGGCAATTGGTTAACGTTCGGTGCGTTCACTTACCCATTTGCTTTTCTGGTAACTGATTTGATGAACCGCCTTTTCGGCGCGAAATCCGCGCGTAAAGTTGTGCTTGCGGGGTTTGTTGTCGGTATTGCCTGTTCTTTCATCGGCACACAAATCATCGGCGCATATGGTCCGCTTGTAACATTACGCATCGCCATAGGTTCAGGCACAGCCTATCTGGTGGCACAATTGGCCGATGTTTTGGTGTTTGATAAATTACGCAAAGGCGTTTGGTGGCGCGCGCCGCTTGTATCAACGCTTATCGGGTCGAGTTTGGACACAATTTTGTTCTTCAGCATCGCGTTTTCGGCAGGTTTAACCTTTATTGAGCCGGCAAATAATGTGTCATGGGCAGCCGAAAATCTGTCAATTTTGGGGTTTGGGCCTATTGCACCTTTATGGTTTAGCCTTGCCGTGGCTGATTGGCTTGTAAAACTTGCCCTGTCGCTAATCGCCCTTTTGCCCTTTAAATTAATGGTTTCAAGGCTTTCAACCAAACCGGATTAAGCCCCTAACACAGGCTCTCACAAAACTGTTTCAAAAAAACATTTGGATTTTTTGCAAAGTCGTTGCATGATTCGCATATCGGCAAAGACCGATCATAAGAAACATTCAGAAAGGAGGTGCCAATGATTATTGGGAAAAAAGAGCAGCTGGTGAAGGATACGTGCGAGGTCAAGACCTAGGGGGCAGCCCCTCTACTCAAAACCTGGTGCCGGGATTTCTTGATCCTGCTTGCCACCTCTAAATCTCGAGAAGAGCCCGCATTCCTTGGTGCGGGCTCTTTCATTTGTACATGTATGGTTTTAGCAATATATCTAAAACAACATTCAACAGGACATATCGATGAAACGTCGCCCAACATTAAAAGACATTGCCCAAATGGCTCGGGTCAGCGAAATGACCGTGTCACGGGTTTTGCGCGGCAAGTGTGAAGCGTCATCCTATACATGTGACCGCGTGCGCGACGCCGCCAAGGTGTTGGGATATGTTCCAAACCAAATCGCTGGGTCGCTTTCATCAAATCGCGTAAACCTGATCGGCGTAATTGTTCCATCCGTTAGCAGCTCAGTATTTTCCGAAGTTCTGACAGGTATCATAAATGTTTTGAAAGAAACACAGCTACAGCCCGTCTTCGGGGTCACGGGTTATAATCTGGATACAGAAGAAAGCGTCGTCAAGCAAATGCTGTCATGGCAACCCAGCGGGTTGATTATTGCTGGATTGGAACATACCGATGCAGCCCAGCGTATGATGGTAAATTCAGGTATTCCAATTGCCGAGATTATGGATGTGGATGGGCAACCCATCGATATGAACATTGGTATTTCGCATGAAAAAGCGGGCTATGATATGGGTCGGCTGATTGTTGAAAAAGGTTATAAAAACATTGGGTTTATCGGGACAAAACTGGATACGGATTTCAGAGCCGGAAAACGCTTAAATGGTTTTAAGAAAGCTCTTTCAGAAGCGGGGCTGTCTATTGTGGACCATGAATATTATACGGGCAATTCCAGCTTGCGTATAGGCAAAGATGTTACGCAGAAATTACTTGGACGCAACGCGGATCTGGACTGTATATATTATTCAAACGATCTGTTGGCAGCAGGTGGTTTGATGCATTGTATTGCTCATGATATATCGGTTCCCAAACAATTGGGTATTGCAGGCTTCAATGGTCTGGAACTGCGTGAAGGGCTGCCCAAACTTACAGCAACCACTTACGCTTACCGTAAAGAAACCGGCGAACAGGCCGCAAAAATGATACTTGCCGCGCATTCTGCCGGCAAAAAACGTAACTATGAAAAAGTCACCTTTGCGCCAAAAATAGAAATTGGCGATACGCTTTGATATGATCAGGATTAACGACACAATCGCATTGGAAGACTGGGAGATCACCGAAAGCTTTCACCGATCATCCGGCCCTGGCGGGCAAAATGTGAATAAGGTTTCCACCGCTGTTGAGCTGCGGTTCGAAGCGGCGAATTCGCCTAATCTGCCACCTCATGTAAAGGCACGTTTGCGCACGCTTGCAGGACGCAAATGGACCAAAGACGGGGCGCTTATCATCACCGCCGAAAAGCACCGTTCACAGGCGATGAACCGTGAGTTGGCTGTTGAAAAACTGGTTGAGTTAATAAAACAGGCTACTGAACGACCCAAGCATCGTGTAAAGACACGACCAACACTCGCTTCAAAACGCCGTCGTTTGGAGGGGAAAAAACAACGCGGCCATACAAAATCGCTGCGTGGAAAAGTCACTGACGAATAAGAGCGATTATTGAACAAAATCCATAAGTTGCTCAATGCTGGAAAATAAACAAGATTATTTAAAAGTTAACGGCATATTTACATTATTTTTTCACTGTGAGGGCTCACAAGGTCGTCACTTAGAATGTTTAAACTCCTGTTATGCAGAATAATAAGTTTATGCCTTTGTTTTTTTATGTCCACTTCCCCACTTATGGCGTCCAATTTCAAACTCTCTATGCCAATCCGTATAACCGCTGGTGCAATAAGGTTTCCATACTCTTTACAGCCCGGTGATAAAGACAATGTTTACTTTGAAAGTTTCTCTCATACGGAATTACCCTTTTGGGCGGCGGGAAAATCTCAAGTATCAATTTTTACGCGTATTTTTTATAGTGCAGACAGTGAAGCCCAGACCTTTAACAACCGAAGCAAAGTTTCGGTTGGGTTAACTTATGACATAAAGCTGCACAAAACATTTACGGTAAAAACATCATTGAAATACGATTATGATTTCGGAACGCTTACGGGTGAAACAAAGACCGGTATTCGGGCAAACTTTTCATACTTTTACTACAAAAGCTGGTGGCGAAATATGCCTGGTGATCAAAAGGGATTTTTTCGACAAAAGTCATGGACAAGAGCTTGGGGCATTTTTACATTTCCGGAAAATTTGGACCCCGGAAACAAAAACCTGGCATTCATCACTGGCTTAGAGGCAGCGACCGCCTTTGTCTGGCCTGCTGTTAAGCTGCAATATGTTCCATTTGCAGAATTAACCTTTGCTAAGGATAGCGATAAACTTTCTTTCAACAATAAAATCATCCCGGCAGTAGGATTTAAATTTCAGCTACCCATTAAAGGTGGCCAGATTAATCTGGGTGTTAAATATGCGATCGATCGGCGTTGGATATTAGGTACAACTGAATATGGTCCATTGATTTTTGGTGGTTGGTATAAGACTTTCTAGACAAATACATCCAAAGGTTTTTGCGCGCCTATATTGAAAACCCGTTTGTAACGGTCCACCTCATTCTTTGGGCCCATTGCTTTATTTGGATTGTCAGACAGTTTAACTGTGGGAATACCGTTCGCTGACACGGATTTGCACACCAAAGAAAACGGATCAAGTGCATGGTTTTTAACAAGCCCGCGAAAATCATTTGTCATTAACGTGCCCCACCCAAAGGCCGTTTTCACACGCCCATTGAACTGAGCGGCAAGCTGTTCAATCCGGCCCACATCCAACCCATCCGAAAAAATCACAAGCTTTTCGGTCGGATCTTCGCCGCGCTCTTTCCACCAGTTTATCGCCATTTCCGCGCCTTTCGCGGGATCACCGCTATCCACGCGTATACCTGTCCATTTCGCCAACCAGCCGGGTGCGTTTTCCAAGAAACCTTCCGCGCCATAAGTATCGGGCAGAATGATTAACAGATTTCCGTCGTGATCTGCCTGCCAGTCCTGCAAAACACGGTAAGGCGCATTGGACAATGCAGTGTCTGACTTTGCAAGTGCTGCATAAACCATAGGCAACTCATGTGCGTTCGTCCCAATGGCTTCGACTTCACGGCGCATTGCGATCAGGCAATTCGATGTGCCTGTAAACTTGTCACCCAGACCTTCAATCATTGCCTGAACTGACCAATCCTGCCACAAAAACGAATGACGTCTTCTGGTGCCGAAATCAGCCAAGGCCAAGTTATCGATTTTTTTCAAACGGTCTATTTTTTCCCAAAGCTTGGTCATGGCACGGGCGTAAAGCACCTGAAGTTCGAACTTGCCCATATCCCGCAAAACAGCCCGTGAACGCAACTCCATGATAATCGCCAGTGCCGGAATTTCCCATAACATCACTTCAGGCCAAGTACCTTCAAAACTTAGTTCGTATTGACCGCCACGCCGCTCCAAATAGTATGCAGGCAAGCGCATCTGTTCGAACCATTCCATGAAATCCGACTGAAACATTTGGCGTTTACCGTAAAACATATTGCCGCGTAACCATGTGCTTTCCCCGGGGGACAGGCTGAGAGTACGCACATGATCAAGCTGTTCACGTAACTCTGCTTCATCTATTAGATCAGCCAACGGGATTGTTGTCGTGCGGTTAATCAAGCTAAATTCCACACGCGTATCAGCCATGTTCCGATACACGGACTGACACATCAAAAGCTTGTAAAAATCCGTATCAATCAGCGATCTGATAATCGGGTCAATTTTCCAATTGTGATTGTAAACACGGCTGGCAATATCCATCATGTCGCTCCCCTTAACTTTAAGGCCTAGCCCCCCTAGACGATCACGTCAACGGGGCGTATATGGACGGCCATGTCAAAATATATTGTTGCCGCCCTATACCACTTTACAAAGTTTGAGGACCACAAGGCCCTGCAAGCGCCGCTTCAGGCTGTTTGTGATGCAAACGGCGTAAAGGGCTCGCTTTTACTTGCCTTCGAAGGCATTAATGGCACGATTGCCGGATCACGTTCCAGTATTGATGCAGTTCTTGCCGCCATCCGCGCTTTGCCGGGATGCAAGGCCCTTGAACACAAGGAAAGCTTTGCCAGCGAAATGCCGTTCTTGCGAATGAAGGTGAAGCTTAAAAAAGAAATCGTCACATTGGGTCAGCCATCCGTAGATCCGACAGCGCATGTTGGAAACTATGTTACGCCCGAAGACTGGAATGATCTTATCAGCCAGGATGATGTCGTCCTGATCGATACACGCAATGATTATGAAGTCGAAATCGGAACTTTCAAAGGCGCCGTCGATCCGAAAACAAAATCATTCGGCGAGTTTCCCGATTGGTGGGAAAAGAACAAGGATCGGTTCCACAACAAACGTGTCGCTATGTTTTGCACAGGTGGTATTCGCTGCGAAAAATCAACCAACTTTCTGATGAGTAAGGGGGTTGAGGATGTGTACCACCTGAAAGGTGGCATTTTGAAGTATCTGGAAGACGTTTCCGAGGAAAACAGTACGTGGGATGGCGAATGTTTTGTATTTGACAGCCGTGTATCCGTGAAGCACGGGCTGAAAGAAGGTCAATATGAGCTGTGCTATGCTTGTCGTATGCCACTTGCCCCTGAAGATTTCGACCGCCCGGAATATGAGCACGGCGTATCCTGCCATCAATGTATTGATGCCCACAGCGAAGACCGCAAAAACCGTTTTCGTGAACGCCAAAAGCAGGTTGAATTGGCTAAGGCGCGCGGTACTACGCATATTGGATAGCAACATCAATATATGTCCCTTAAAGGCGCAGCAAATCTTCAATTACATTCATAATCCGGTTTGAACTGCAACAGCCCTGCGTTCTCTTAATGGTCTTTCTATAACAGGCAGGTTTACGATTGCGGAAAACGCACCAACGCCGACACCAACCCACCAAACCGCAGTATAACTGCCATATATGTCATATAACCGTCCACCCATCCAAACACCCAGGAATGAACCTAACTGGTGGCTGAAAAACACTATCCCGTACAATGTGCCCATATAACGTAACCCGTAAATATACCCGACAAGACCAGAGGTCAGCGGCACAGAAGCCAGCCATAAGAACCCCATAGATGACGCAAATAGCAATACGGTTACCGGTGTCATTGGCACCATGATAAACAGTGCGGAAACTATCGTGCGCAATGTATAAATAATCGCCAACAAATATTTCTTTGCGTAAGTTTGCCCCAGCTTCCCCGCCAATATCGTTCCCACAATATTGGCCGCGCCAATCACAGCAATTGATAAAGCTCCTAACGATGATGTCGTTTTAACCCCGATGCTAGCCAGCAAACTATCTTGGGCGATAGGCCCACACATCTCTGTAATGAATGCAGGGAAATGCGCGGTTATAAAGCCCAATTGAAAACCGCAGGAAAAGAACCCGAGGAATATCAATGTAAATGATGGATCGCGGAACGCTTTACCCAGTATAGCACTCAGCGTTTCATCCAGCTCTGCCTTGCTTGCAACCTGCTCACCACGCATCAATGGCAAAAGTAGAAGTGACGCTAAAATTACCCCCGCAAATATTATAAATACCCAGCTCCAATTCATATACCCCAACAGAAATTCGGCTGTTGGCGGCCCTATGATTTGCCCCGCTGAACCGAATGCGGTCGCAATGCCCAGCGCCATTGATCTGTTTTCATCCGATGCGGCCCGACCGACAATCGCCAGGATTACGCCAAAACCCGTACCGGCAACCCCAAAGCCGACAAGTATTGCGTATAGTTGGTGAGCACCCGGGGTTATTGCAAAGCTTGTTAGGATCAAGCCCAATGCATAGATAATCGCGCCCAGTATAATCGCCCTGCGGTCGCCGAATTTTTCCGCAAACGCGCCAAATAACGGCTGACCAATTCCCCATGCTAAATTCTGAATTGCAATCGCCAGTGAAAATTCCGACCGCAACCAGCCAAATTCATTGGCAATCGGGATTTGAAACACACCGAATGTCGCGCGGATCGCAAACCCGATCATCAGAATTAAAGATCCCGCGATTAAAACCGGGGTAAAAATAGTATCTTTTGTCTGCGACATAGCATTCTCCGTTGTCGGACAGTGCTGGAATTGCTATGTCTCGTCAAAGGGTAAATGGGTCATAGGCGGTTTCCACGTGTCACCGATCATAGAATACGAACGGCGCGTGGCGACAGGTGCTTTAAGCGATGACCCCAATCAGCGCGATGCATTAAAGTTGCTTGATTATCTTGATAAAGATCTTGCCAATTACAAACCTTCAAAGCTTGGCTATTTGAAATCTTTCTTTGCAGGCAATCGTCGTGTGCCCAAAGGTGTTTATCTCTATGGTGGTGTAGGTCGCGGAAAATCAATGTTGATGGATCTATTCTATGAACAGGCGCCGACACGCGCCAAAAAGCGGGTACATTTTCACGGGTTCATGCAAAATGTGCACGAAGCCATGCATAGAGCGCGCAAAGCCGGTGTAGAAGACGCGCTGAAGCCTGTTGCGCAAGAGCTTATTCAATCGACAGATCTTTTGTGTTTTGATGAAATGCAGATCACAGACATTACTGACGCTATGATCGTCGGACGGTTGTTTGAGTATCTGTTTGAAGCGGGTGTGGTCATTGTAACGACATCAAACCGTCCGCCTGATGATCTGTATAAAGACGGACTGAACAGATCTATGTTTCTGCCCTTCATTGAGATGATCAAAAGCCGCCTTACAGTCCACTGTCTGGATAGCCAAACCGATCACCGCCAAAATCGCCTGACCGGTCAGCAATTGTATTTCCATCCTTTGGACGAAGCCACGACATTTGCGATCAGCCACGTTTGGCACCAACTCTCCGTGGGTAAATCCGAGCCTCTTGTGATCAAACGCAAAGGTCGGGATATTATTATACCTGAATTTAGCAGTGGCGTTGGAAAGGCAAATTTTGATGACCTCTGCGCAAAGCCTTTGGGTCCGGGTGATTACATTGCCATTGCAAAGGCCCTGCGGGTTTTGATCATTACGAATATTCCAAAACTGTCCAAAGCCAACAATAACGAAGCTAAACGCTTCGTCACCCTGATTGATGCGCTTTATGAAGCAAAAGTAAAACTGATCGCAAGCGCTGCTGCTGCACCTGAAAAACTATATACCGACGGTGCAGGCGCGTTTGAATTCGAGCGCACCGCCAGCCGCTTGCGCGAAATGCAATCAGCCGATTGGGCGTCTGAATAAAATTCAGCACAGCCTATGCAGTGGTTGATAGGATTAGCTTGTTCATGCTTCTCTATTCTTCCTAACAATTAAGTTTTATTAATGGGATGATAATAATTACATGGGGTATGGTTTAATTGAACGATTATTTTTGGTAGGTATAAAACGCGATTATGTTAAGTAGATGGAAAGTATAATATGGCAATGCGTAAACCCACAACTAAGGCTAATACTGTGAGCCTAAGCCAAAATCCACATCACTTGCGTGAAGAGCGCGAAAAGGTTTTGGAAATCGCCATAGGCCGTGAAGTGCGCGCACATCGCCGGCAACATTCAATGACCGTGGCAGATCTTGCGGAACGCACCGGATTGTCTATCGGTATGTTATCCAAGATTGAAAATGGCAATACATCACCTTCTCTGACAACGATTCAACTGCTGGCAAATGCATTAAGCATACCCATCACATCCTTGTTTCGAAGCTTTGAAGAAAGCCGTCTGGCCGTACACACAAAAGCCGACGAAGGGGTCGAGTTGGAACGTGCAGGAACGCGCGCAGGTCACCAGTATAATTTACTTGGTCATATTGGTTCCAATGCCAGTGGCGTTACCGTTGAACCATATCTGATCACACTGTCGACCAAGGCAGATGTTTTCCCTACTTTCCAACATGAGGGTATCGAAACAATCTACATGCTGGAAGGCGAAGTGGATTATCGTCACGGTGATGACGTATACCCGTTAAAGCCGGGTGATACATTATTTTTTGATGCCGATGCTCCGCATGGTCCGGAAAATCTGGTTAAACTGCCTGCACGTTACCTGTCGATTATTTCATACCCGCAATAAGCAGAATTTCCTTATTCAAAATGTAGACTACACGGGAGATCAATCCACTTGTTCAGTTTATCAGGGCGATCGTAAAAAAGAAGGCACCGGAGTTTTCTAGCGCCTTTTTATTTTGCCTGAAATGAAAAATTGTTTCTTTAGAGTTGAGGCGTTACTTTATTAGTGCTAGCATATGAATCACTGATTTAAAGGAGCGGGGCACATGTGTGGCATCGTAGGATTATTTCTAAAAGATAAAAAACTGGAGCCGGAACTGGGCCATATGTTGACTGATATGTTGGTCACAATGACAGACCGTGGTCCTGATAGTGCCGGCATTGCGATTTATGGTGCTGACACGGACAATATAGACAAACTGACAGTTCAATCTGACACACCCAATACAGATTTTGACAGGCTTACAGACGCAATAAAAGAAGCAACCGGCATCTCTGTTTCCATACGCGTCAAAGACACACACGCAATTTTGGAAATGCCTGAAAATCACATCGCGAACATACGCACTGTATTAAGCGATATACGCCCTTCAATACGTATTATGAGTGCGGGCGAAACTATTGAGATTTACAAAGAAGTCGGCCTTCCAAAAGATGTAGCCGCGCGTTTCGAAATCAGCAAAATGTCAGGGACACATGGCATTGGCCATACACGCATGGCCACGGAATCCGAAGTAACGACAATGGGGGCTCACCCCTTTTCTACAGGGTTAGATCAATGCCTTGTACACAACGGGTCTCTGTCGAACCACAATAGTCTGCGCCGCAAACTGCGCCGCGAGGGTATTCACATTGAAACCGAAAACGATACTGAAGTAGGCGCGGCTTACCTGACATGGAAAATGCAACAAGGCAGTTCACTTGGTGAAGCGCTGGAAAGCAGTCTGGATGATTTAGACGGCTTCTTTACATTTGTTGTCGGCACCAAAGACGGTTTTGGTGTTGTGCGTGATCCGATCGCTTGCAAACCTGCCGTTATGGCTGAAACCGATCAGTATGTAGCCTTTGGTTCTGAATATCGGGCATTGGTTAATTTACCCGGCATCGAAGACGCCCGCATATGGGAACCGGAACCCGCAACAGTTTATTTTTGGAAGCACTGAAATGCAAAGTTTTGATCTAGAAGCACAGGGATTACGTGCGTTAAACGAAACCCTGCAAACGCAAGCGGACGCAACGAACAAAACAGCTTGGGAAATCATAAACCCAAAAGGCAGCCACGCCATTGCAGTTGGGCTGGATGCACCTATCGAGGTTACGGTGAACGGGTCCACAGGCTACTACTGCGCAGGTATGAACCAACAAGCAACCGTACATGTCAAAGGTTCGGTTGGTCCGGGTGCGGCCGAAAACATGATGTCCGGCAAAGTGATCGTTGATGGTGATGCCAGCCAATATGCCGGTGCCACAGGGCATGGCGGTTTACTGGTGATCAAGGGCAATGCATCGTCGCGCTGCGGTATATCGATGAAAGGTATCAACATCGTCGTACACGGCAACATCGGCCATATGTCGGCGTTTATGGCACAATCGGGATGTCTTGTCGTGTGTGGTGATGCCGGGGATGCACTGGGCGATAGCTGCTACGAAGCCCTGATGTTTGTTCGCGGATCAGTTAAAAGCCTTGGTGCCGACTGTGTGAAAAAAGAAATGCGTCCAGAGCATATTGAATTACTGAAAGAGCTCTTGGCCGAAGCGCAATGTGATGCAAAACCGGAAGAATTCACACGTTATGGCTCTGCCCGTAACTTATACAATTTCGATGTTGATAAT
>JAJFHY010000048.1 GCA_021775375.1 Amylibacter sp.
ATCTATGGACACCGACCCGCATCGTGGTTGTTGAGTTTCCTGATATGCAAGCGGCGCGGGATTTTGCGAACAGCGATGAATACGCGCCCGTAAAGGACATACGTCATGCAAATGCAGACTGTACCTTGATTATTGTGGACGGGGTTTAAAAAGAAAAGCCCCACGTTAACATGAGGCTTTTCCAATAGTCTTCATGTTCATTGATCTTTTCATCAGAAATATTCTTTCCTATGAAAGTATTCAATTTTACTTTGTTACCAATTTTCAAACACTCACTCCTTTAATGGATATATTGGTCATGCTACCCTTTACATCCCCATGGGGCGCATGGCTTCCGCCAAAACTGTTTGCCATTTTGGCCTTCTAGAAACTACGTCCAAGGCTTGTATGTAAGGTGTTTTCTCAGATGACTTGGCGCCTCAGGTGATTTCAACTTGATGAAAGGAAGCTCAACTTTTAGTCGTTCTGCATTTTCAATCTCATTTGGAAGAACGATTTGACATCCTTTATCAAAAAAACAAAAAAAATGATTTTTGAACACTGATATAAAGACCTTTCCATCAGAGATAAGCTCTAGAAATATAATAACCGTTTCAATATTGATGCAAATAGGTTCAATGCCACCAGCAAACACATTACTGTAACTATTTTTTCGCAACCCCAATCTTTTAGAAATTCGACAATCTCTTTCAAAACCTATTCCTATATATCCATCAACTGTAATCCAAATTTCAACAAGCCCCTGTTCCAGTGATTTAGATTCGAAAATTAACTCATATAGAACGGTATAATCATCTTGTTCCTGTGCTTTCACATCAAGTTCGTTAATTGTAAGTGAAACTTTAGAATAGCTCTTTTTCTTATACCAATCTTTCAAGCGTTCAAAAAATACAGTAGGTTGATTAATATTCATTTAGCTCTCGAACATACAATTTAAACCAACATTAACGTCTAGTTTGGCCCCAAACAAGCCATCCAATAAGCCCGCAACAGCAAGACTAAAATGTGCATCAATCTTCGTTAGCAAAAAAAATCCAAATATATTTTAACTATTTCCGGCCATTAACGACCTGAACGATACATTCAAAAGTTTTATCAATTTATAAAAAGCGAAACGAATGCATGCTCGGTGTCTTTTAAAACATAAGTGTTGCATGGGTTTTGTTGTGTTGGGCAGATTGTATCTTTACCTAAAACTACATCCTCCCTATAAAAATCGAGCTTTCTGAGATTAGCTTTGCTGAATTGAGAAAATGAGTCGCGAACGACATCGATAAACCATTCTTTATCATCATCATATTTCCCTTTTTTAAGATAGGAAGGGTTGAAAGATAGGTTCGTTATATTTGAATTGAAATTCAAGTGCCAGATTGCAGACGAGTCTGTTAATGGGCCTAAATCAGAAGTTCTTTTATAATCCATGATATGATATTCGACACCAAATGCCTGCGTTGAAAACTTTTGTATGCTTGGGCCAAATCGTTTATCTTCTATCAAAAATGACATTAGAAAATTTACTAGAACGACACCAATAATAATAGCAAATCCAACCCCAACCCAAAACTCGGCCTTTTTGTTTTTAAAAGTCACAACTACTACTCCTGGTTAAAGACCACTTGGCATGCCAATGCGGACTGTACCTTGATTATCGTTGACGGGGTTTAAAATGAAAAGCCCCACGTAAACGTGAGGCTTTTCAAATAATCGGGGTGTTTAGTTTAGTGGTGCGACACCCAATGGCACTGTGAATTTTGCGCACCATATGTAGACTTCATTGAAGTCTGACAAATCAACGCTGGCCGGGATTGCAAAGCTTTGTTTGCCTTTCAGGTTTTTCAGGTTGCCAAGGTAAGTCGCTTTTGAATATTTACCGTCTTTCCCAAAACCCACACTTGGATCCGGCGCGCCATCAAGGCTGAAATTATCTTCCAACGTGATGACATAGCTGCCATCTGATTGTTTAGAGATTGTATAATCCCCTTGTGTGACGTGATTGCTGGCGCCGTGAAAGCTGCCTGTTTTTGCTCCTGCAAAAGCTACATTTGCACCAAATGCAAGAATTGCTACTGCCGCAAGTCGAATGAGAGTTTTATACATGATAGGTTTTCCTTTTCATAAGCGGCCTCCCGCAGATTGTTCATTGAAGAGTTTTTTTAGTCAACTCTTTACTTCCTAGTCACATATACAATTAGGAACCAATCGGTACAAATCACAAAATCGTGAGTTATTGACCTTTTGGTTCCTAACCAATACTAATAAGATGAAGGATATAAAACTTATGGCGCGACCACGTGAATTCAGTATAGAAACAGCAACCCAAAATGCGATGAATGTATTTTGGGCGCACGGCTATGAAGGTGCGTCTCTTCCCGAACTTTTAAAGGGCATGGGGATTGCACGCGGGAGTTTTTACAAAGCCTTTGATGGTAAAAAGCCGTTATTCATGTCTGTGCTGGATTTATATGATCAAGAAGCTATTTGGCCTGCAGTGACCCTTTTATCAGGCCCAGAGGATGTTGATGGCTGGAAACGTATCATGCTGCTTTTCAATCAGGTTGTTGCCGTTGTCGCATCCGGCGACCATCGCGGCTGTCTTGTGTGTACTGCCGCCGCTGGTCCGGCTGCCAATGACGTGGATATTGCCAAGGCCGTCGGGTTGGCATTGGATAAAATGCGCAAAGGTTTTGAAACCGCACTTGGCGCATCACGTCAACATAATGAACTGAATGCACAACAACGCCGCGCTTTTGCCGATATGTTAACCGCACAATATGTAGGCCTGCGCATATTGGCGCGTTCCCGTGCACCATTGGCCACATTAGAGCGCAGTGTCAGTGCAATCCAAGGCCTAACCGATCTGATAGATTAACCCATCATAAACAACTGTAAGTCAGCAACATTCGTCCCCGTAGCACCTGTCATCAGCAGGTCATCCGACAGTTTCAGAGCGGCATAGCTGTCGTTATTGGCCAGCAGATCGGTTATATTACCACCCGCGTCCGCTATGCGATCAAGCGTATGACCATCCACCAAACCACCCGCCGCATCCGTAGGCCCATCGCGCCCGTCTGTGCCACCGCTTAAGAACGCCCATGTGCCTGTCAGCCCTGCATGTGTGGCTTTTTCGGCCACCAGAAGTGCCAGTTCCTGATTACGCCCACCTCTGCCGTTGCCGGTCAGGTTAACTGTGGTTTCGCCACCATAGGCCAATACGAACGGTGCTTTGTGCTTTTTCACATCGGCCAAAATGCGATCCGCTGCATCATGCACATCACCGATAAGTGGTTCTTCAATCATAATAGCATCCGCTTTTGCAGCCATTGCGATCAAGCTTTGGGTATTGGAACAGATCAAGGTGGCGTCTGGACTAGGTAAGGCCGGGCGATCTTTTGCCGTTTCAAGGTATTTGCGCACCGATGCGGGCATTTTATCAAAAATGCCTTTTTCGATCAGTAAATTACGTGCCTCTTTGATTGTACCGATCGGCCCGATACTTGGCCCGCTGCCAACAACCCGCAGATCATCACCCAGCACGTCTGATAATATATATGATCTGACTTTAGCGGGTTTCGCATAGCGTAAAAATCCACCGCCTTTCAGGTTAGACAGGGATTGGCGGATCAGGTTCATATTTGTGATGTCAAAGCCGCTGGCCAAAAGCACCTCATTGACCTGTGCCTTGTCTTCAAGACTGACGCCCGTAACGGGGGAAGGTAGCAATGCAGAGCTGCCCCCGCTGACCAAAGCCAGCACCACATCATTTTTTGTGGCCGTTTCCAGCAAAGCTATCACTTCACTTGCTGCCGCCTGCCCGTTGGCATCCGGCACGGGATGCGCCGCGCCAAAAACACGGCAGCCCGCAATATCCACAACATTTTCGTAGTTTGTAACAGCAATCGCTTCCACAGCCGCCCCTTTGGGCAAAGCATCCATCGCAGATTGCGCCATATTGCAGGCCGCTTTACCCACCGAAATGATAATATACTTACCGTCTTTTATTTCGGTTAATGGTTGTTTTTCAAAGGCTTGACCTAGTGTCCTATCTGGGACAGCGGCTGCAACCCCCGCCAAAAAAGCGCATTTTGCTTCTACCCTTAAATCTTTCAAAGTCATTTAGACCTGCCCTCAATATCAAGTTACCTAGCCTTCTATAAACAACAATGCAGGGCTTTCCAGCAGGTTTTTCAATGCTTGCACGAATAATGCCGCATCATAGCCGTCAATAACGCGGTGATCGAACGAGCAGGAAATATTCATCATCTTACGCGGCTGAAACGCATGACCGTCCCACATCGGTCGCATCGCCATTTTGTTGATACCCACGATAGCCACTTCGGGGTGGTTGATAATCGGGGTCGAGGCGATGGCACCTAGTGTCCCCAACGATGTAATTGTGATGGTTGATCCTGTCAGATCATCACGGGTTGCTTTGCCGCTGCGCGCGCGTTCCGAAAGACGCGATATATTTTGCGCACTGTCCCAGAGGTTCCGGGATTGCGCGTTCTTGACCACAGGCACGCTGAGGCCTGCAGGGGTTTGCGTGGCAATACCGATGTGAACCTGCCCGTATTGTGAAATGATGCTGGCCGCATCATCGTAATTCGCATTGATTTCAGGTTGCTCGTGTACCGCTTCCACTATGGCACGCATCATAAAGGGCAGAATCGTCAGCTTGGCGCGGCTGTCTTTGTGTTTTTTATTCAGCTTGCCGCGCAGGTCTTCAAGCGCGGTCATATCAACCTCTTCAACGATGGTGATATGAGGGATATGCGATTTTGATAGAGCCATTTTTTCCGCGATTTTGCGCCGCATCCCTGTGACTTTTATCTGTTTCACTTCGGTTGAATGTGATTTTTCCGAAACCACAGGGGATAGAAACTGATCTATATCTTCATGCATTATCCGCCCACCGGGGCCTGTACCGGTGATGTCCGGTAAACTTACACCCGCCTCTTTTGCGCGTTTACGCACTGAAGGGCCGGCTTGCGGTTTTTCAATTGCGGGGACCACAGGTTTCACAGGTTCAGCGATAACTTTGGGGGGAACATCTTGCACAACCTCACCCGTATCGCCCTGACCTTGGACATCGAGCTTCACAAGCGGCGCACCGATGGCGATTGTATCGCCCACCTCGCCTGCCAACCACGTCACGGTTCCTTCGGTCGATGATGGAACCTCGATAGCGGCTTTATCGGTCATCACCACGGCCAGAATATCATCCTCTTTGACGATATCACCGATTTTAACCTGCCATTCGGTCAGTTCCGCTTCGGCAATGCCTTCGCCGACATCGGGCAGAATGATTGTGGAAACGCCCATGTTAAACCTCCATCACTTTCTTTAAATTCTGTGCGACACGTGCAGGGCCCGGGAAATAATCCCATTCCTGCGCATGGGGGTAAGGTGTGTCCCAACCTGTTACGCGGGTTACGGGGGCTTCCAGATAGAAGAAACACGATGATTGCACCAAAGCACTGAGTTCGGCCCCGAAACCGCAGGTTTTTGTGGCTTCGTGAACGATAACACAGCGGCCGGTTTTTTTAACCGAGGCCTCGATGGTTTCGGTATCCAGCGGGATCAACGTACGCAAATCAATGATTTCCGCGTCAATACCCGCTTCATTTGCCCCGGCTTGCGCTACATGAACCATGGTTCCATATGTTAGTATCGTAACCTTACTCCCTGCGCGCACAATTTCGGCCTTACCCAGAGGGGTGGTGTAATAATTTTTAGCCACATCACCCAGATCATGCTTCTTCCACGGTACAATGGGCCGGTCGTGATGGCCGTCAAACGGGCCGTTATAAAGCCGCTTTGGTTCCAGAAAAATCACCGGATCGGGGTCTTCTATTGCAGCCAGCAACAGGCCTTTTGCATCGCGCGGGTTGGACGGCATCACGGTTTTTAAACCTGCGACATGGGTAAACAGCGACTCGGGGCTTTGACTATGGGTTTGACCACCGTAAATACCGCCCCCTGACGGCATGCGGATAACCAAGGGACAGGTGAAATCACCACCTGATCGGTGCCGCAGACGGGCGGCTTCGCTGACGATCTGGTCATATGCGGGGTACACATAGTCAGCGAACTGGATTTCGACCACGGGCTTTAGCCCGTATGCCGCCATGCCTATAGCGGAACCTACAATGCCCAGCTCACTGATCGGCGTATCAAAACAGCGGCTAGGCCCGTATTTTTCCTGTAAACCCGCTGTGCAACGGAATACACCGCCGAAAAAACCCACATCTTCGCCAAAAACCACGACTTTATCATCCCGTGCCATCGCCAGATCATGGGCGTTTTGGATGGCTTCTATTATTGTCATACGCATGGGTTTAATACCCCGCTTCTTTACGTTGTTTTACAAGGTGGGGCGGCATAACCGCGTAAACCTCTTCAAATATATCGCGCGAAGACGAGCTTTTACCGGACGTTAAGGTCCCGATTGCCTCGGCCGCTTTTTGTGCTTCGCGCACTTCATCCATAATTTCAGTTTCAGCTTGCGTTTGACGTTCTTCCGACCACGCGCCAAGCATGATCAGGTGGGTTTTCAACCGTTCAATCGGATCGCCCAAAGGCCATGCATGGCCTTCGCCCTTGGCGCGGTAACTGGATGGGTCATCACTGGTTGAATGACCACCTGCGCGGTAGGTAACATGCTCGATCAGGGTTGGCCCAAGGCCGGCGCGGGCGCGATCTGCGGCCCATTTCGCCACTGCGTGAACCGCCAGATAATCATTGCCATCCACCCGCAAAGACGGGATGCCAAAGCCGTGGCCCCGGGCGGCAAATGTCGCGACCTCGCCCCGTGCCATACCTTGAAAGGTCGATATAGCCCATTGATTATTAACAACATTTAAAACAACAGGCGCGTGATATGCCGATGCAAAAACCATTGACGCGTGAAAATCACTGGCCGAAGTTGAACCATCACCGATCCAGGCCGCAGCAATTTTAGTGTCACCTGCAATCGCAGATCCCATCGCCCAACCAACAGCCTGAATATATTGTGTTCCCAGATTGCCTGAAATCGAGAAATAACCATAGTCCTTTGCAGAATAAAGGATCGGCATCTGGCGACCTTTAAGCGGATCTTCTGCGTTGGAATATATCTGGTTCATCATCATTTGCATCGGATAGCCACCCGCAATCAGCAAGCCGCTTTGCCGGTAGGTCGGGAAATTCATATCACCGTCTTTCAAGGTCATCCGAAAAGCACATGATACGGCTTCCTCACCCAGTGACTGCATGTAAAAACTGGTTTTTCCTTGTCGTTGAGCAATCAGCATGCGTGCATCAAAGGCGCGCAATAGCATCATGTGACGCAAGCCCGATTTCAGCTGATCAACTGACAGGTTTTCAACCCATGGACCAACCGCTTTGCCGTCTTTGTTCAGCACCCGCACAATTGAAAAAGCCATATCGCGCATCGACTGGGCGCTGGCATCGAGCGCCGGTTTTCGCGCCTCTCCAGCCTTTGGAATAATAAAATCTGAAAAATCAGGCGCATCCCCCGGCCTGCACCCCGGCTCCGGCACATGTAGCGATAATGGTTGGGGATCTTTGTGCATAGCGGTGCGCTCCTATCGTATAAGCTTGTATAGGCATCTTACCATAAAGCACTATGCAGATTTTTTTGTTATTTCTTTTATTATTAATTAGTAAAGTATATTTTGCTTTATATTTGATTTTTTAGAATTATATTGCTACACATGGAAAGTATAAAAGAAAAATCACTTGATGCAATTGATGCAAAAATTCTAAAGAATCTTGTGGCTAATGCAAAAATATCCACTGCTGAACTGGCGCAATCCGTTGGCTTGTCGACCAGCCCTTGCTGGCAACGTGTAAAACGACTTGAGGCTGATGGTTACATCAAAGGCTACACCGCAAAACTGGATCAATATAAACTTGGGGCCACAGAAATTGTGTTTGTCGAAGTATCATTGGAACGGCACAATCAAGATGCGTTAGAGGCGTTTGGCCAGATTATCATAAAACTGGAAGAGGTGCTTGAGGTGTTTCTTACATCCGGCGAGCATGATTACCTGCTAAAGGTCGCGGTAACCGGCACCCGTGGCTATGAGCGATTTCTAACGAATAAGCTTAGTAAAATTCCTGGCATCAGGCAAACAAGATCAAGTTTCGCATTACGGTGCTTGAAAGACGCGGATGTGTTTATTCCGCAATGAAATACAGCACGATGCGGATATTACTTATTCAATCCGACCAACCGACACCATGTATCCAGTGGATTTGTCAGATATGTGTCCGGCAATTCCAATTTCATCTGGCTTTACCTAATCAAAACCCCTTTGATGCTTGCGACAGCTTGCCCGCCAACCCATAGTTCGTCTATTTTTCCATCCTGAACCATGATTTCACTGCAAATAAGACTGGGTCGGCCAATTTCACTGCCCTGTTCCGCCAGAATTTTCTGAGATTTAGCCGCGATAAACCCATGTTGAAGCAAATAGCCGGTTAACGCTGCATTTGTGGTCCCGGATGCGGGCACTTCATCAACGCCCAGTGCGGGGCAGAAATCACGGACATGCAGGGTATTTTCCGCATTTTCGGTTTCCATGGAAAAACAGGCGACCGTGTGAACATCACTTGCACGGCAAACATCCCCAAGCTTTTGAAAGTCAGGTGTTAAACCTTGCACATCCGACAAGCCCGCAAGATGGACACATATATGTTTCAAACCTGACTCGGCAATACCGACAGGTGCACGTATACCGATAGAAGATGGTGGAATGCCAAGAGCGGCAGATAAAGCGTTTAAATCAACCGCACCATCAGGTGCCGTTGGGGTGGAAAGCTGCATCATCACATTGGGTAATCCCCCGTCACTTGCGTTGATGCGCAGTTTGATGTCCCCTGCGCCGGCTTTCATTATATAATCTGTAATCTTTTGATCTTGGGCATATAAATGCGTAAACAAACCAACTGCAACATGGCCACACATCGCAATCTCGGCGCCCGGCATGAAAAAACTGACAGAAATTTCCGAGCCATTTTGATCCATGACAAAACCGGTGACAGGTGCATTGATCTCTCGTGCGATGCTTTGCATTTGATCGGTCTGCAACGCTCCGGCGTCCAGCACGATACCCCCGATATTACCACCAAATCGTTGGTTGGTGAAACAGTCGTATATAACAAGCGGTAATTGGGTTTTATTATCTGTATGCATCGTGAAATACCTTTTTCTGTACTTACACTATCGCAACTTTACTCTTTCACTGCTTCCATAACGACATGCGTTGACGTATTTGAAACACAGGGTAATGCCGATATTTTTTCACCCAGTGCTTTGCGATAAGCGGTGATGCTTTTTGTTCGCACTTTCAGTAAATAATCAAACTGTCCCGCAATCAAGTGGCATTGTTCGATTTCCGGGATTTGCATAACCCCCGCATTGAATGCGTTCAGCGCCGCTTCACGGGTGTCGTTCAAACGCACTTCAGTAAATGCAATGTGGCTACGGTCGAGAACTTCATGATTCAGCACAGCCCTGAAACCAAGAATTGTCTTGTTATCAATCATCTTTTTCAAACGCGCCTGACAAGGGGTTTTAGACAGACCAACCCGATCCGACAGTTCTGAAATTGTCATCCTGCCATTTTTTTCAAGCATTTCAATTATCTGTAAATCAAATTTATCCATTTTCACTACCTGTAACGCGGTTATGTATTCTTTACCGTAATTATATACGTAATATAAGTGATATTCTCTGTTTATGATATATTTTAAGTGAATAAAACTTAACAATTTATATTATACTTTCTCGATACCACCGATCAGGAGATTTCCAATGGCTTCGCTCTCTACGCTTCGCAAATCAATGCGCACCCATCACCTATGCAATGAAAACGATTGCGTTCATGCATTGATAGAAACCGCCAATCTGACTGCTGATGCGCGCATTCAAACTGTGTTGCGGGCTGCTAATATCGTTAAAGATATTCGTGCCGAGAAAAGCCCGGGGCTAATGGAAGTGTTTCTGGCTGAATACGGGCTATCTACCACAGAAGGTGTGGCCTTGATGTGTTTGGCCGAGGCATTATTGCGGGTGCCTGACGCTAAAACAATGGATGACCTGATCGAAGATAAATTGTCGACAAAAAGTTGGAACAGCCACATCGGGCATTCGGATAGCTCTTTGGTGAATGCGTCAACCTGGGCATTAATGTTAACCGGCAAAGTATTGAATACAAAAGAAGAAGCAGGCGTTACATATTCAATGGGCCGCCTTGTTAAACGGGTGGGCGAGCCTGTTATCCGCCGTGCGGTAAAGGCCGCGATGAAGGAAATGGGCAACCAGTTTGTTCTGGGGCAAACCATTCAAGAGGCCGTAAAGCGCGGGGCCAAACGGCAAACGCAGGGTTACACCCATTCGTATGACATGTTGGGTGAAGCGGCCCTGACAGACCGTGACGCGCAAGGTTTTGTGAAATCTTATGCCGATGCGATTGGATATCTGGCGACGCAATCCACAAGTGATGATGTGCGCAAAAATCCGGGTATTTCGATTAAGCTATCCGCACTGCACCCACGTTATGAACTGGCGCAAAAGGATCAGGTTATGGATGTGTTGGTCAAACGCACGCTTGAACTGACATTACAGGCACGTAACGCCAATATGGGGCTGAATATCGACGCGGAAGAGGCCGATCGGCTGGATTTATCCCTGGATGTGATCGAAGCGGTGCTGTCCGACACGCGTCTGGCCGGCTGGGACGGGTTTGGGGTTGTTGTACAAGCCTATTCAAAACGCGCACCATTTGTTCTGGATTGGTTAAACACACTGGCAGAAAAACTGGACCGCAGGATTATGGTGCGTCTGGTCAAGGGTGCCTATTGGGACACTGAGATTAAACGCGCGCAAATTGACGGGTTACCGGGTTTCCCCGTGTTTACCAAGAAAACCGCCACGGATATTTCATATATCGGCTGTGCGCGGAAATTGCTGGATTTCAATGCGCGGATTTACCCGCAATTCGCCACCCATAACGCGCATTCCGTGCAAACTATTATGGATATGGCAACAACGGATAATTTCTATGAATTCCAACGCTTACACGGTATGGGCGGTGGTCTGTATGATCAGATTATGGGTAAAAACGATATCCAATGCCGCATCTATGCCCCTGTAGGTGTACATGATGATTTATTGGCTTATCTGGTGCGTCGTTTATTGGAAAATGGCGCAAACTCTTCATTCGTTAACCAGATTGTTGATCACGACATACCCGCACAAGAGGTCGTCAATGACCCATTTGATGCGTGGATTGATGTTAAGGATCAGGCCAGTGCTTCAGTGCTGAAACCGGCAAATCTCTACCAACCTGAACGCGACAATTCTCTGGGCTTTGATATCACAAGCGTCACTGATCTTGCACGCATGCTTGATGCACGTGAAAGCTTTGCCAAAACCGAATGGACGGTTGCGGCACAGCTTGCCAAAGGTAAGCCAACAGGTATGGCGCATGACGTTATCAATCCGGCAAATCACAATGACATTGTTGGCCGCGTTACACTGGCCAGTGCGCAGGATACGAAAGCCGCCATAAAAGCGGCGAAACCTTGGAATGCGTCACAATCCGAGCGTGCAGCCGTCCTAAATCGCGCAGCTGACTTGTATGAGGACAATTTCGCCGAACTGTTTGCTATTTTGGCCCGTGAAGCCGGTAAAACACTAAAGGATGCGATTGCGGAATTGCGCGAAGCGGTTGATTTTATGCGTTATTATGCAGCACAATCCGCCAATCATGCATCTCGCGATCCACGCGGTATAATAGCCTGTATTTCCCCATGGAATTTTCCCTTGGCAATTTTTTCGGGCCAAATCGCGGCCGCCTTGTCAGCCGGCAATGCAGTGCTTGCCAAGCCTGCTGAACCCACACCGATCATTGCCACCCGCGCCATAGAACTGCTGTATCAGGCAGGTGTTCCACGCAGTGCATTGCAACTGATGATCGGCTCGGGCCGCGAGGTAGGCGCATTGATCGTGGCCGACCCAAACATCGGTGGTGTTTGTTTTACAGGCTCGACCGCCACAGCCCAACATATCAATAGATCCGTGGCTGAAACCGGCAAGGCCTCAGCCCCGTTAATCGCGGAAACCGGTGGGCTGAATGCGATGATCGTTGACAGTACCGCCCTGCCCGAGCAAGCCGTGCGCGATATTGTCGACTCCAGCTTTCAATCCGCAGGCCAACGTTGTTCGGCCCTACGCATGCTTTATTTGCAAGAGGATATTGCGCCAAAGTTCCTTGAAATGCTTTATGGTGCGATGGACACGCAAATCGCAGGTTACCCATGGGATATCAAAACAGATATTGGCCCAGTGATTACACAAACAGCATTGAACGGGATTGAATCACATATTGCCAAGGCTGCAACCGAAGGCCGTGTGCTGCATCAAGTAAACGTGCCAAAATCGGGCACCTTTGCCGTACCGACTGCAATTAAAGTCAAAGGCATTGCCGATCTGGAAGAAGAGATTTTCGGCCCCGTCCTGCATATCGCGACCTACAAGGCAAAAGATTTGGACAAGGTCGTTGATGCGATCAATGCCAGCCAATACGGCCTGACATTCGGTGTGCATTCACGGATTGATGCGTTTGTGAATACGCTTTGCAACCGTCTGAACGTGGGCAATATATATGTGAACCGCAATCAGATCGGTGCCGTTGTCGGCTCGCAGCCGTTTGGCGGCGAAGGATTGTCCGGCACAGGGCCCAAAGCGGGTGGGCCGGAATATCTGACACGGTTTGTTATGCCAGATTTGGCTGATGGACAGCCTTATGTAGAAACGCCAGTCGATTTCGCAGGTGTACAAGGCCGGTTGGATAACACCAAACGCCCGGATCGCATTTCCTTGCATAGCACCATATTGCCGGGACCAACAGGCGAGTTGAACCAATTGTCCACCTATGGGCGCGGTGTTGTCTTGTGCCTTGGCCCGACACTTGAACAAGCGCGTGATCAGGCAAAAGAAGCCCGAAAAGTGGGGTGTTCGCCATTGATTATAGCGCCGGGCGCACAAACATCAGAAGGTTTGTCCGGCACAATGCCATTGACGTTTTTGGAAACACTAAAGGGGTTTGACGCGGTTGTTTTATGGGCGGCTGAAGATGCATTACGCAAAGCGCGTTTCGCACTGGCAAATCGCGGGGGGGCTTTGTTGCCGCTTATTGATGCCAACGATGTTGTTAACCGTTGCATTTTGGAACGCCATATTTGTATTGATACAACTGCAGCAGGTGGTAACGCTGCACTTTTGGCAGCAGAGAGTTAAACCTTTGAGGTTATAAACCGGGCAATCCATTCAGCAACCTGCCCTTCACTGGTCGGTTGCTGTAATGAGTTTATCGCGTCATCGACATGTCTATTTCCGATACGTTCGCGCCTTGAATTATAAAGATCTTGGGCAAACGCTTTTGTATGCTCAGGATGGGATTGCAACGTCAGTATGTTACTACCAATCATGGTGATAGCATTGGGGCAGAAATCAGAGCTGGCAATGATCGTGGTGTTTGGGGCAGTCTGCACCACCTGATCCATATGCGAAACCAATAATCCTACCTTATCAACACAGGGCTTCATCCAGTCCATACATCCATCCACATCATATTCATGCACCCCAATACCCCAGCCCTTGGCCGATTTCTCGACCTTTCCACCAAAGATTTGATGTAATAACTGATGCCCGAAGCAGACCCCGACAATAGGTCGTTCGGGGATCGTTTCGACCAAAAAGCCTGACAGTGCTTTAATCCACGGATCAATATCCAATACGCTGGATGCACTGCCACTGATAATATAAGCATCACATGCATCTGGCGCAGACGGAGTTTCACCGTTATAGGCCTGATACGCCTGATAGGAAAACGAACCGGATGTGGTTGATAACATGCGTTCAAACCAGCTGACATATATGCCGCTTTGTGTAGAGTCAGAGTCGTTGGAGCTTGCCTCTAGGATGCCAATTTTTATGTCTTTTGCCACAGGAAATCTTTCTGAATAAAATGCGCATTAACTTTTCTTTATTGACAATTAATATCAACAGAAATGCAACGGCAAATAGGTTTATATTAAATGGATTGTCATAAAACCGTTACAAACAATTCATAGATGGATAATATATTGAAATCTAAATATTGGCGGAACGAGCACAATGCCCATAAAAGGCCCTAAAATTCTAATTGTAGAAGATGAACCATCGCAATTGGAACTGCTTAGTTACAATCTTAATGTAGAAGGTTATGACGTTTACAAGGCCGATACCGGTGAAGAAGGCCAGTTAATCTTGCAAGAGACCGAGATTGATCTGATTTTATTGGACTGGATGCTACCGCACACCTCCGGCTTGGAAATTTGCCGCCAGATAAAGCGAAACAAGCTGACAAAAAGCATTCCCGTTATCATGCTGACCGCACGCGGTGAGGAAGATGACAAAGTCCGGGGGCTGGATACCGGCGCGGATGACTACATCGTCAAACCCTATTCAGTTAAAGAATTGTTAGCCCGTGTGCGTGCCGGGCTGCGCAGCACAAATGGGGATCATAGTGTTAATCTTTTAACCTATGAACAGATAACCATGGATCTGATACGCCACATCGTTAGCGTTAATGGCAGTGATATTCACCTTGGCCCGCTTGAATATAAGCTGCTGCGTATATTAATCGAGACCCCCGCCCGTGTGTTTTCGCGTGACCAGTTGCTGGAACGGGTCTGGAGTAACGCGCTGGAGGTTGAAACCCGTACCGTGGACGTTCATATCGGGCGCCTGCGCAAACAGTTGAATGCAGTCTCGGACGTGGAATATATCCGCACGGTGCGCGGTTTTGGCTATTCACTGGATAAGGCTTAGGGCCATTTTGCCACGGGTGGCATAGACATCAGGACTGCTGAGGGATCATGGCCTGATTGCAGGCCGAAATGTGTGCCGCGATCATAGACCAGATTGAACTCTGCATAGCGGCCACGCTTGATAAGCTGCACATCGCGGTCGGCATCAGTCCAAGCCTCATCGCGGCGTTTTCGGGTAATCGGTAAAAACGCATCCAGAAACGCACGCCCCACGTCCTGCGTAAAGGCAAAATCCGCGTCCCAATCGCCGGTATCATGGTCGTCAAAGAATATGCCACCCACTCCGCGCGGTTCATTCCAGTGTTTGATCATGAAATATTCATCCGCCCAATCTTTGAATTTTGGATAGTAAGCCGGGTCATGTTGATCACAGGCCTTGCGCAATACATCGTGGAAAAACGCGGTGTCTTCGGCCACTTCCACCATTGGTGTCAGGTCTGCCCCGCCGCCAAACCAACTGGCGGCCGGTGTCCAGAACATGCGTGTATTCATATGTACCGCCGGCGTTTTAGGGCTGTTCATATGGGCCACAAGCGACACGCCGGAAGCCCAGAAAACCGGATTGTCTGCTAATCCCGGGATATCTTTGCGTGCAGCCATTGCTTTTATCATCATCGGTGACAGCGTGCCGTGAACGGTCGAGATATTAACCCCGACTTTTTCAAATAACCGCCCGCCGCGCATCACCGACATCAAACCGCCACCGCCATCACCATCGGTGCCGCGTTTGGTTTCGCGCAACTCAAACCGCCCTGCGGGTTTATCCGCATGCGGGCCTGAAACCTGTTCATCTTCCAGTTTCTCGAAGGCGTCACAAATACTATTGCGCAGATCTTCGAACCAGCGTGATGCCGTTTCTTTTCGGTTATGTTCGTCTACGGGCATATTAGGTTTCTCCGAATGTAGTAATTTAATCTTGATTACTGAAATCAATGAAGATTTGCCAGCAAGAAGAGATTATATTTCTCGACCTGCTAAAATTTGCAAAAATATATTTATCTGTATGTCTTCCGTGATTATTGTTAGGGTTGATGCTTTGTGGGGACAGCATGGCAGAATATTTTGGAGACGACCATATCGTCGCGTTACAAAAAGCCATACGGGCACGCAGCGATATTATTGCCGCGCAACCGCTTTTGTCCAATGGCGGCAGAATTCTGAACGTTCTTGATCCTGATGCTTACGGTTGGGACAATGTGCGCAGTGATGCAGAACGCGACGGATTTATTAGCCTCACCATGGTTGATCGGGATAAAACGCTTGCGCGATTGGCAAAAGAATACGGCGCAGATATGGATTTCACATACTGGGAAGCCTTTACTGGTTCGCCGCAAGATGTTGTCCCGACTTGCGAGAAAATCGTTAGCGCTTACACCTTACCCGATGGATGGACACTGAGCAGCCTGACCCATCCGGATGAAGAGACTATTGATCAGTCTCAACATCTAAACCAAGCAACAGGTGTAGCACCGACACCTGCCTATTATCTGCGCGGTGAGTATTTTCCATCCGTTCTAACATGCCTGCGAGACGCGAAATACACGTTGGTTGCCTGTGCCTCTGCCACGATGCGCTATCATCCTGACGGGCCTCTTTCGGGTTGGTTGTTTGCAGGGGCAGTTTCGGTCAATCCTGACCACCGCCGAAAAGGTTTGGGCGTTACGGTTAACGCAAAGATGCTTTACGACAGTCACAAAGCATTCGGATGGATCACTGCGCTTGAACAAGCCAAAGCCGATAACGCGGCATCTGTTGGCATGATAACACGGTGCGGGTTGCGCCAAATGCCCGGCAAGGCGACAATTGTGGTCAATTTGACGGGGGG
>JAJFHY010000049.1 GCA_021775375.1 Amylibacter sp.
GGCATATCTTTGGGACAGCAATATCCACGAGGCCCGCATAGCGGCGGCCAAACTCTTAACCCAGGCACGGATCAACCCGGATAAAATTGTCTGGGATGAAATTACACGTTGGGTGCCTGATTGCGATACATCAGAGATATCGGACCACGTGTGTGCGGCTGGTGCACGTCGCTTGCCCGCAGATTTAGAGCGGCTGGACACATTAGAGCATTGGACAACGCATAGCAGCATGTGGGTGCGCCGTGCGACACTGACAATGGCACTGCCTTGGGCTAAGTTAAACCACCCGACAGCAGTAGATTTAATTGCGCGTGATCGTGTGCTGGGTTGGGCTGCAATATACGCATCAGATCATGATCCGGTCATACAAAAAGCTATAGCATTATGGTTACGTACACTATCCAAACACGACAAACAGTCTGTACTGGGTTTTCTGGATGCTCATGGCAGTCAGATGAATGCGTCGGCTTTGAAAGAGGCATCCGTACATCTGGCTATAGATTAGCGTTTAAAAACCCTTAGTTCAGCCAAATCGACAATCGGGATGCCCAATATTTGCATCGCAGCCACCGAGATTTGCGAGCCACTTCCCGCAGCACCGCCATTTGGGATAAGCCTCAGGTTGATCGCGGTGCCGCTTTGCAGATAGACAACCCGACCGTCTGCTTCTGCTTCCACCAACGGCGTTTCCAGCCAGAAACCCGTTTTATCCAGCAATCCCAACGAAGCTATAGTTGTACCCAAATCCCTATCAGGGCGCCCTACCGGCTTTGCAACGGCTTTTTGTCGCTCTGATTCTGTGACTTTTGCCGCGTCTGCAACAGTAATTTTCCCAAGATTTTGCGGTTTTTCTTGTTCGCCCGTCTCCAGTTCGTGAACAACCACATCGCTGTCTTGTCCACCCAATATTTTGCGTTTTAAATCCTGAAACTGCGTATTTGAAGCGCAAGCAGTTAATAGAACCGCGACAACGATCAATAGACCAACAGGTTTTATGCTCACTTTATTCATATTCGCACCCATATTTCTTTTATCAATAATCGCAGTTATGTGATCATTCAATAAACTGTTTTGTTTTTGACTTGCAGCATACCTACTAGAAGCTTAGATTTACCGCATGATGGATACACCACAACTTATAGACCCGTTTGATCGCACAATTAATTATTTGCGCGTCTCAGTAACCGATCGCTGCGATTTTCGCTGTGTATATTGCATGTCAGAGAATATGACTTTCTTGCCAAAGAAAGAACTACTGACACTAGAAGAATTGGACCGTTTGTGCTCTGTATTCATATCGCAAGGCATTCGCAAATTGCGGATAACAGGTGGTGAACCGCTTGTTCGTCGTGGGATTATGGATTTTTTCAAAAGTATATCACGACATCTGGGTGACAAGCTCGATGAGCTGACGCTGACAACCAACGGATCACAATTAACCCGTTTTGCTGACGATCTAGCAGCGATTGGTGTGAAACGTGTGAATATTTCACTCGATACATTGGATGCTCAAAAATTCAAAGACATAACCCGTTGGGGGCAACTGAAAAAGGTCCTTGATGGGATCAAAGCTGCACAAGCCGCTGGGATACGTGTGAAAATCAACATGGTCGCCTTGAAAGGCACTAACGAAGAAGAGTTGGAAGACGTCATCAGATGGTGTGCTGAAAAAGACATGGACATCACCTTTATCGAGGTCATGCCGATGGGCGACATGGGCGAAGAAGATCGACTGGATCAGTATTGGGCCCTGTCCGACCTGCGCAAACGCATCGAAAAAACATGGGAACTAACCGATATTCCCGAAAATACCGGTGGACCTGCACGTTATGTGCGTGTCGACAAAACCGGCCAGAAAATCGGTTTCATTACACCACTGACCCATAATTTCTGCGAAAGCTGCAACCGCGTACGTCTAACCTGTACAGGGCAGCTGTTTCAGTGTCTGGGACAGGAAAAGGAAACCGACCTGCGCAAATCTCTGCGTGATAATCCGGACAGTGATGCCCCTGTGATCAAGGCAATCCACGGTGCTATTGCGTTAAAGCCCAAAGGCCACGATTTTTCATATGACCGTAAAACCGTTGCCGGTGAAATGACCCGTCACATGAGCCATACAGGCGGCTAAGCACTCTTGAGGGTTATCGCTTGTGCACTCGCGCGAAACAATCTGGCACGCGATGCTGGTATCGCATCTACCTCTAGCCCTGTAAAAACATGAAGTGTACCCAATGCACGGTCGACGACCGCATGGTCAGAAACCCATCCACCCATGCCTAAATAGGTCCGCAGCAAAGGCGGTATGTTTTGGTTTGCGGATCTCAAAGCAGGCTTATAGCACTTTAATTGTTTAGCAAATTCAAACACCTCGCCTGCCTTTACTTGCGGCTTCCACCGTTCTGGAGCTAAATAATGCTCCTTTAACAACGCGAATGCATCAGCATATTTTGCATTATCAACCCCATCAAATGATGAGCATCCAAACAGAAAAGCAATGTCGTGTCGGTCAACATAACTGGTCAGATATGCCCAGGCGATACGTAATAAATCCTGATCCTGAATGCCGCCTTTCAAACAAAATCGACCGACTTCCAACATCGGTTTACGATATGTTATCAACCGTTGCAGATCATAAAATTGCGATGAGTAGCTTTGATCAACGTCGCTTCCATCCTTAAAATGCATAAACCGAAAACAGGCATAGATTTCATCAGTTTCGCGTTCCGTAATTAAGACATGTTGATAGTTTGCATCGAATGCATCGGCGTCTAGAATACGCCTTACAACTTTGGCACCAAACTGTCCGGCACGCATTGCTTGTGCCCGTCGCAGATCATATTCGGTTTCCGCCAATCTTAATGAATACTTACAAGTCTGATGCACACTCACGCTCCGCTATCGCATTATTTACAAGACTTTTCCTGCCCAAGTATTACATATATTTAACAACAGCAACTTCAACGTAGCTAAGGATAAATCAAATGACAGATAAAATAACAAAAACAGATCAGGAATGGCGTACTCAACTAAGTGATCTGGCTTATAAGGTCACACGTAAGCATGGTACTGAACGTGCGTTTAGTAATGATAATTTCCCAAAACAGGATGGTTCATTTTCATGTACCTGTTGTGATGCGCCACTTTTTGAAGCGTCCGCAAAATTTGATTCGGGCACAGGTTGGCCATCATTTTACCAACCCGCTTCTGAAAATGCCGTAATTGAGCGTGCCGACAATGGCTTTTTCATGCGTCGCACTGAGATATTATGCGCACGTTGTGATGCACATTTAGGCCATGTGTTTCCTGATGGTCCTAAGCCCACAGGGCTGCGCTATTGCATGAACGGAGTTGCTTTGAAATTTTCGGAAAAGGCTTAGACTTAACTGCCTCCAGCTATCTGGCCTAGATCCAGATTGCCGATGTTGCCAAGAATCTGGCTCAAGACACTTGGTCCTTTAACCGGCAAATCAGTAACACGACGGTTAAGCGTTACAACCCGCCCATCCTCTAAGCCAAAACGTTCGATATTTTCCACAACGCCCACTTTGTCAAAAGATATGGCGACAAGTTCGCGTTCTATGGGTTTTGGTGCATTATATGTTTTGTGCTCAAACTTAGTGGACACATAATACCAGCTACCATCTTCCAAAACACCTGAACCGGATGGCCTGCCTATGACCTCTTCTACGGTTTCACGGGTATCAGAACCGACAATAACATTCGCCAATTCCTCTTCAGACGGGGCATAACCATGAAATTGATACGTAGGAGAACATGCTACAAGGGCAAGCACACAAGCGGTTACTTTTAATGTATTCTTCGTTTTTGCCGAAAAACTGCTCATCATGGCGCCTTTATAATCTATTCACTCTTGTTCACATAACCTGAGCATGCTCTACAATCAAACACCTTGTTACAAATCGCAACTCTAAAATCAGAATTACAGATGCAAACACCGGATAACACTCACATCATACGCCTTAGTGACATTCCAAAGTCAAAAAGCATGCCTTTTGAAATAAGTTTTTCAGACAGCGAAATGGTCGCTATTGCCGGCAAATTATCTGCAATAACAGTAAAAAAGATGCGTATCATGGGTAAAATCAGCCCATCAAATGCAAAAGACTGGGTATTATCTGCAACTGTGGGGGCAACAGTTACACAGGCTTGTGTTGTCACACTTAATCCTGTTCAGACACGTATTGATATCCCTGTTATACGCACATATGTCGCAGACTATCCGTCAATTGCAGACGACACCGTCACAGAAATGACCATAGACGAAACAATTGAACCACTGGTGGATGAAATCGACCTGACAACAATCGCCATTGAGGCCGTGGCTTTAGCCTTGCCAGACTACCCAAGATCACAAGATGCAGAGCTTGAAACAAGCGTTTTTAGTGCACCAGATATTACACCAATGCGTGACGAAGACACAAAACCATTTGCGTCCTTGGCCAGTTTAAAGGATAAGTTATCCAAAGAAGATGATTAAGGTGAAAAAAAGCCTTGCAGAGTTCGAATTTAATTGTATTTTCGCGGCTCTTAGACAAGGGCGATTTTTGGGGTCTGGCTATGTTTGAATATAGCCACTCGAAAACGCTGAAATTGGGGCAAGGCCCCGCATATATTTGAGGTTGAGACATGGCTGTCCCAAAAAGTAAAATCACCCGTTCACGTCGCGGCAACCGCCGTTCACATGATTCCCTGGTTGCAGGAAATCCAAACGAATGTGCAAACTGTGGCGAACTGAAACGTCCGCACCATGTGTGCTCTGCATGTGGTCATTATGATGACCGCCAGGTTGTCTCTGTGGTCGACGATATCGATCTAGATGACGACGCAGCATAGATATGTAATTGGGCTGATTGCCAATGTCAGTAGACAAAAAACCAGTCAGCCTTACTACTACTGAATCTAAAGTTATATCAATAGACGCAATGGGCGGTGATCTGGGCCCATCCGTTATTGTTGATGGCATGAACGTTTTTTATAAGAAAAATCAAGCTGTTAACTTTATTGTTCATGGTGATGAAGCGCAATTGAAGCAGCTTCTTTCCAAACGTCCTGCACTGTTTAAACGCTGTGAAATACGCCATAGCAAAGAAGTGGTTGGGATGGAGGATAAGCCCAGTCATGTGATGCGCCACGGCAAAAATACCAGTATGTGGAGTTGTATCGATGCCGTACGTGACAAACATGCGGAAGTAGCAGTTTCCTG
>JAJFHY010000050.1 GCA_021775375.1 Amylibacter sp.
GTTTAATCGGGGCGGCAATCCATAGGTTTGTTTTCTTGAATAATTTGGTAATAATGCATGAAATGACGATGAAACGTACCGGATTAATTATTGCTGCAGGCCGCGGAACACGCGCGGGTGGTGGCATGCCTAAACAATATCAAATGCTGGCGGGTGAGCCTATTTTACGTCATACCATTCGCGCAATGCTTGCAAGTGAACGTATAGAAGTTGTGCGCGTCGTTATTCATCCTGATGATAAAATCGCGTATAATCAGTGCATTAACGGGCTTACCGATACAAGATTACAACCTCCGGTCTTTGGCGGGGATACGCGCAGTGCATCAGTTTTGAACGGGTTGCGGGCATGTAACAGTGATTTGGTTTTCATCCACGACGGCGCCCGCCCTATGCTGCCGTTAGATGCATTGAACCGTATTATTGCCTCTATGGATGATAATCGCGCCGCATTTTTAGCTTTGCCCGTTACCGACGCACTTTGGCAGATGACAAACGGTAAGGCAGATAAAGCACAACCCCGCGACACGCTGTGGCGCGCTCAAACACCGCAGGCTTTCTATTTGCACGATATACTTGCAGCGCATGAAGCCGCAGAGACTGCGGCTGACGATGATGTGGCACTTGCGCGCGCAGCTGGCCTTGACGTTGTGACAGTTCTTGGTTCAGAGCTGAATATGAAAATCACCCGGCCAGAGGATTTTGCTCTGGCTGCCAGATTACTGAGGAATACTATGGATATACGGGTAGGCAACGGGTTTGATGTCCATAAGCTGGGTGATGGCGATCATGTGGTCCTGTGCGGTGTAAAGATCCCTTTTGATCACGGCTTAATCGGCCATTCTGATGCGGATGTTGGAATGCACGCCATTACAGACGCAATATTTGGCGCAATCAGTAAGGGTGATATTGGTCAATGGTTTCCACCATCAGATAAGCAGTGGAAAAGTGCCGCATCCGATATATTCTTGAAGAAAGCTGTGGAAATAGCTGTTAATAATGGCTTTTCTATATCCAACATTGATTGCACATTAATTTGCGAGCAACCGAAAATAGGCCCTCATTCGAATGCTATGCGTAAAACATTGGCTGCTATTACGAATGTGGATATTGACCGCATCAGCGTCAAAGCAACCACATCCGAAAAACTGGGCTTTACAGGGCGTGGCGAAGGAATTGCCGCCCAAGCCACAGCCACATTGGTGAAAATATGAGCAAACTGATCGCAACCTTTTTCTACGTCGGATTACTACCAAAAGCTCCGGGAACATGGGGGTCGCTAGCAGCGTTACCATTCGCCGTTGTTTTACATGCTTTGGGCGGCTTTCCGGCACTTCTTGCTGCTACACTAATCATATTTTTTATCGGCTGGTGGGCCACGGAACAAGAAACCAAAGGCTCGGAAAACCATGATCCAGGCGAAATTGTTATTGATGAGGTTGTAGGACAATGGATAACCTTTTTTCCAATATCGTCAATGCTGTGGTATCATGAAATTCCCATTTTAATTCTACCTTGGCCCGGACTGATTGCAGGTTTCATCCTGTTCCGCCTTTTCGATATTTTCAAACCCTGGCCCGTCAGCTGGGCAGACCGCAAGGAAACCGCCTTTGGCGTGATGTTTGATGATGTCCTAGCAGGTATCATGGCCGCAATAGTGATAGCCATTTTGGGCAGCATTGCCCACAGTTTTTTCTAATGCGTGGCTTAGCAACACAGATTTTAGCAGCATACCACGCACGTGGTTGGACACTCGCCACCGCAGAAAGCTGCACAGGTGGTATGGTTATTGCTGCACTAACCGATATTGCCGGCTCATCTGATGTCGTAGAGCGCGGGTTTGTTACTTATTCTAATTCTGCAAAAATGGATATGTTGGGTGTAAAAGAGGAAACCCTAGCCGCATTTGGCGCCGTATCGGAACAGGTTGCAAAAGAAATGGCACAAGGTGCACTTGAACATGCCGGTGTTGATATAACCGTCTCAATCACGGGGATTGCAGGTCCCGGGCCATCCGAACATAAACCAGAGGGGCGCGTCTGTTTTGCGCTTGCGCAAATTGGTAAAACACCAAGCTGTCAAACCATTGAGTTTGGCGCAATTGGGCGCGCGAATGTGCGTTTGAAGTCAACAGAGGTGGCATTGAACCTTTTGTTAAGCGCTACGGATTAGATTTATTCTAATATACCAAGCCTTTATGTAAAACCTGTTCTTGATCAATCTTCATCATCTTCATTCGGATCAACAGGCATTTTATGCGCAATGCCTTTATGACAATCGATACATGTTTTGCCTTCTTCAAGGCCAGCTTGCATTTTTTCAGATGCCCGACGGCTTTGCTTGTGGAAATCCATCGCTTCATAGCTGTGGCAATTTCGGCATTCATGTGAATCATTGGCTTTCATTGTAGCCCAGACATGATTGGCAAGTTCCCAGCGTTTTGCTTCAAACTTTTCGGGCGTCGAAATGGTACCCAAAAGCTTGTGATAAACCTCATTCGAGGCTTTGATCTTACGAATAACCTTCGGCGTCCATTCCTTGGGAACATGGCAATCGGAACAAATAGCCCGCACGCCGGATGCGTTTTTATAATGTACGGATACCTTATATTCTTCATAAACGGTATCACGCATTTCGTGGCACGAAATACAAAATCCCATTGTATTGGTTTGTTCCATTCCGGTGTTCAATCCACCCCAGAATATTATACCTGCAAAACCGCCGACGATGAATATGGTTCCCCATGCAAACCGTTGTGTGGGTTGCCAGAACCAACACCAAATCTTTTTAATCATAACGCTTCCCTACTGAAAATTACATCACGCCGCCCATTCAGGGCGGCGTAGCATAGTTGATAACACGCTATTTTTCAGTTGGTAGTGTCGCAATATGGGCCATTAGATCAACCACGACCTGTCTGTCCATTGTCCGCAATGCGGGCATCTGTTCAGCAGGCTGACCATTCAGGATTTTGTGCATAACCTCTTGCGGGTTACCTAATTGCTTGCCTAGGGTTTTCTTCATATCTTTGGGAAGATCACCGTTCGCACCGTGGCATTGAACACACATGGTTTCAAAGTGGTCCTGGCCAGCAGCAGCGTTACCCGCTTTCACTGTTTTGGTGTCATAGTCGATGAGCGTGCTCATATCTACCTGACCTTTGGACACGAACATCGCCAAATCCTGAAAGTCGGCATCTTCCATCAATCCGGACAACTTGTGGGTGTCGTCCTTCATAACAGCAACGATGCTGGCTAAATCAGCCCCGGCCATGCCGTTGACGCCCTTGATGCCTGTCTTATAAGACCCGGAACCATAAGCCCCATCAGCACCTTTATAATCCCAACCATGGCAGGATTTGCAACGCCATGTGGCATTGCCTTTCTTCTCATTGGAAGCTGGCCATGCGGAATGTGTCTCTGTAGGTGTTTCAGCTTTTGTTACCGCAAACCATTTATCATAAAGTTTTGCGCCGCGGACAATAGAGCCTTGTTCGCCTGCGCTTGCAGATAATGGTGTTAGTGCTGCCAATGCAAAGGAACCGATAGTTACGATTGAGGGCAGGTTTCGAATGAATAAATTCATTTCATCTCTCCAGTTATTTTACTTCCCCTAATAATACTAAGACTCCTATGATTGATGCTTGTCAAGTAATCTGTAAATTTTCACGAATTAAATTTGAGAAATGTGACAACGCATCACACTGTACTAAAGATTATCAATTTCAACAGGTAGCGCAGCCAGATTATTTAGAATGACTGCGCTAAAGTTCTAATATCTATGCAAGAGAATAGTATTTAGCTACTTGCGCCGCGTCACCATACCGAACAGATCACGCGGATCATCAGGGTCAGCTAACATATCCAGCGGTTCATAGAACGGATGATCTTTGATTTTATCGCTGATGAAACGCAAAGCGGAAAAATCTTCAATAGCAAAGCCTACACTGTCAAACAGGGTAATTTGGCGCGCATCTTTGCGCCCTTCAGCTTGCCCTAACATCACTTGCCACAGCTCCGTGACGGGATAATCTTCGGCTAATTGCTGGATTTCACCCTCTATACGGGTTTGCGGCGGGTATTCCACGAAAATATCTGAGCGTGTTAGGATGTCGCGGTGCAGCTCGGTTTTACCCGGGCAATCGCCGCCAATGGCATTGATGTGAACACCCGCGCCCACCATATTGTCGGTCAGGATGGTCGCGCACAGTTTGTCTGCCGTACACGTGGTGATGATCCCTGCCCCTTCTATGGCGTCTTGACCTGTTGAACAGGCAACAATATTCAAGCCCGTGGAGGACAAGTTTTTGACAGCTTTTTCTGTGGCAGCAGGGTCTACATCGTAAAGCCGAACTGTATCAACACCACAAATAGCTTTGAAGGCCAAAGCTTGAAATTCACATTGTGCCCCGTTGCCGATCAAAGCCATCGTTGTTGCCCCTGTGGGTGCAAGGTATTTTGCAACCAAGGCAGATGTTGCAGCAGTACGTAAAGCCGTCAGTATTGTCATCTCACTTAACAGTATCGGATAGCCGTTGCTGACACTGGAAAGCACACCAAAGGCAGTGACGGTCTGATAACCCTCTTTCATATTCTTCGGGTGTCCATTCACATATTTAAAACCGTAGTTTTCGGCGTCAGCTGTTGGCATCAGTTCAATCACGCCTTCATCGGAATGGGACGCAACGCGTGGGGTTTTATCAAACTCGGGCCAACGTTTGAAATCTGCCTCAATATAGGCCGCCAACTCGGTCAATACCTTTTCAATGCCGGTTTTGTTAACCAACTTCATCATATCATCAACTGAAACGAATGGCACAAAGGCCAGCGGGGATGCTATCGGGTGTGGCATTAGTGGCTCCTGGTTTTGCGATCTAATACACGACGACCAAACAGGCTGGCAGTAAGATCAGTTAACAACCGCGCTGTACGTCCCTTTTCATCCAGAAACGGATTGAGTTCGACCAGATCAAGCGAGCTGACACGCCCGCTGTCATGTAACATTTCCATAATTAGATGTGCCTCGCGGAACGTCGCCCCACCCGGTACAGTCGTTCCAACAGCAGGTGCAATGCTGGGGTCAAGAAAATCAACATCAAGGCTGACATGCAAAAGTCCGTTGGCTGCAACCACTTTTTCCAAAAACTCTCGCAAAGGCGCAGCTACTCCACGTTCGTCAATGGCACGCATATCGTGAACTGTAATTCCCAGCTTTTCGATGTTTTTCTCTTCTGCAGGATCTACAGAACGTATACCCATCATGCAAATATTGCGCGGATCAACAGGGTTTGTAAGTTTCGGGAATGTTTCGAAGCCGGGCTTTCCGGTGAAATATGCAACAGGTGTACCGTGAAGATTACCACTTTCGGTACTGCCTGGCGTGTGCAGGTCGGGATGTGCATCAAGCCACAATACGAAAAGCGGGCGATTTTCTTTTGCAGCACTTCGGGCCACACCTGAAACGGTTCCCGCTGACAGGCTATGATCGCCGCCCATAAAAATTGGAAAATCACAAGCTTGTGCCGCTTTGAAAGCCGCGTCGCTTAAGGTTTGTGTCCAGCCGACCGTTTCGGCCAAATTGTGAACAGCATCATTGGGATGTTCTGCAACACTTACTGATTTGGCTTCGAAATCACCCAGATCGGTGACATTCCATCCCAACCCCTTTAACACTTCCGGCAAACCCGCTGTGCGCAATGCCGCAGGCCCCATCAGGCATCCCGGTTGACTGGCACCTGTTTGTACTGGTGCCCCTAAAATATGGCAGCTTTTACGAGTCATTTTACTGATCCTGTTTATGTTTCGCGCATAAATTATTTGAATATAATGTGACTTTTAACCCAAAATCATGTACAAATTAGAATGTAAATTATACAAATTGAATATCTAATTGTACAAATGGATCAACATGACCGAAATCACCCAAACTGATCGCCGCCTATTGGCCGCCCTGAAAACCAACTCCCGTGCCTCGTTGACCGAATTGGCAGCAGCTACGAAAGTGTCGCGTGCTACCGTGAAATCCCACCTGTCGCGCCTGATAGATAGCGGCGTTATTCGCCGCTTTACCATTGAAACCAATCTTGAAGACAGCGATGGGGTGCGCGCTATTATGCTGGTGGAATTACAAGGTTCCATGTCCCGCACCGTTATTCGTGCTTTACGCCAAATACCAGAGCTTTCTTCGCTACATTCGACCAATGGCGCGTGGGATTTGGTTGCAGAAATTAGTGCCGATAACCTACAAGGTGTTGACCGGGTTTTGCGAAAAATCCGCGATATATCGGGCGTGCGAAACTCACAGACCAGCCTGCTTTTGGATGTTGCCTAAACTGGTAAGATAGTCGTCGATTTAATCTCTTCCATCGACAGCAGTGCTGTGACGTTAAAAATCTTCACTTCCGAGATCAATGCCTGATAAAACGCATCATAAGCCTTGGCATTTTCCACCCTAACTTTCAAAATATAATCAATGTCACCTGCAAGACGGTGGGCTTCCAGAACCTCGGGGCGGATCAAAAGTGTATTCACAAACTTTGCCTGCCAATCCTTGTCATGCTCTGATGTACGTACAAGCACGAAAAAACAGGCTTCAAGTCCCAATTTTTGCGGGTCTAAAATCGCTGTATTCGCAGTTATCAGCCCTGATGCACGATGCTTGCGTATACGATTCCAAACCGGGGTTTTAGAGGCCCCTACCTTCTTGGCAATATCGTCCAGACTTTGTGATGCATCCGCCTGTAATTCCCGTAGTATTTTGCGATCAATTGCGTCCAGTTGGTCAACCATTCTTCATTTTCCTTGAATATAAAAATTAATCTTGTCAATTCAACAATTAACGGAACATTATCCCTATATTTCACGTGTGTACAGCCATATTATGGAATATTATTCCAAATAGCGTATATAACCGTAAACAGATAAGGAAGCTGCACGATGCGCCACTTTCCCATATTTATAAATCTCGATGACCGCCTTGTGATTGTATCGGGTGTAGGCGCTTGCGCCATTGCTAAACTGCGCCTGTTGTTAAAAACAAATGCGCGAATTGTCGTTTTTGGCGCCCATCCCAAACCGCAGATATTACAATGGGCACAAGTTGGTCTTGTGACACATATAAATCGGCCTGTTATTGAGGCTGATTTTAAAGAGGCTGCATTGGTTTACGGTGCCACCGAGAATGCAAATGAAGATGAACGCGTCTCGGTGCTTGGCCGCAAAGTCGGTGCATTGGTGAATATTGTCGATAATCTTGAAGATAGTCAGTTCATCACCCCCGCTATTGTTGATCGCGCGCCCGTAACAGTTGCCATAGGCACCGAAGGGGCCGCGCCGGTATTGGCCCGCAAAATCAAGCAACAAATGGAAGAGCTTCTGCCAGCAGAGTTAGGTACACTTGCCCGCATTGGACAAAGCTTCCGCAAAGTAGCCAACACAATACCGATGGGTCATTTGCGGCGTGATTTTTGGTCAAATTTCTATTTTAGCCGTGGTCCTCTTGCGCTTTCAAAAGGTGGTGAAACAGCCGTTGTCGAAGAGCTAGATACATTATTGGCCGAAACACTTTCGCTAACATCCAACACAGGCCACGTTTCACTAGTCGGAGCAGGCCCCGGCGACCCAGAAATGCTAACCTTGAAGGCACGCAACCTGCTGCATAGGGCTGATGTGGTAATATATGATCACAAAGTTCCCAAACCGGTTTTAGAGTTAGCAAGACGCGAGGCAATTGTGATCGAAACCGGTCAAAAACAGTTCGGTTCGGCATGGAAAGCAAGCCAGATAAATGCACTGTTGGTTAAACACGCAAACCGTGGACATCATGTCGTACGATTGCAAACCGGCAACCCCGAGACCAGCGTTGAAATCGCCACCCTTACACAAGCAGGTATCGCTTTTGATGTAATCCCCGGCATTGAAATCTCCACAGTTTACCACAAAGCGGAGCGGTTATAATGGCTCGCGCATTTACACCCAAAGTATTGACTGCAAACCGCCTGATCGAAGGCGATGTGGTTTATTATGGAAACAACGGTGATTGGGTTTTATCCCATGATGATGCATTGTTTCTGGACGATGAAACGCAAGCCAATGAACTTCTGACCAAAGCCCATAAGCAAGCGGATCTATTGGTCGGGGCCTATCTGGCTGATGCTATTTTAAAAGGCGGCAAACCCGTCCCCACCCATTTTCGCGAAGAATTTCGCACCCGTGGCCCGTCGAATTATGAACACGGCAAACAGGCAGAGGTATAAATCTATGTACAGCTATAATGAATTTGACAAAGATTTTGTGCAAAACCGCGTACACCAGTTTCGCGCCCAGGTGGAACGACGTGTGGACGGCAGCCTGACGGAAGATGAATTCAAACCATTGCGTCTAATGAACGGGCTTTATTTGCAACTGCACGCATATATGCTGCGCGTGGCGATCCCCTATGGCACATTAAATTCCGCAAAAATGCACCAACTTGCTTACATTGCCGATACTTGGGATAAGGGCTATGGCCATTTCACCACGCGCCAGAACATCCAATATAATTGGCCCAAACTGTCAGATGTGCCTGACATGTTGCAAGCTTTGGCAGATGTGGACATGCACAGTATTCAAACATCGGGTAATTGCATCCGTAATGTTACAGCCGACCACTTTGCCGGGGCAGCTGCTGACGAAGTAGAAGACCCCCGCCCCACGGCTGAATTGCTGCGCCAATGGTCTACGGATCATCCCGAGTTCGCTTTTCTGGGTCGTAAATTCAAGTTTGCCGTTACCGGCTCTGAAAATGACCGCGCAGTGATTAAAGCCCATGATGTTGGCCTGCGCGTATTGCAGAATGACGCAGGTGAAATCGGCTATGAAGTACTGATCGGCGGTGGCTTGGGCCGCACACCCATGATTGGAAAGGTTTTGCGTGAGTTTCTACCACGTGAAGATCTATTGCCCTATTGTGAAGCGATTATGCAGGTCTATAACAGCCTTGGACGTCGCGATAATAAATACAAAGCACGTATCAAAATTACCGTACATGAAAACGGGATTGAAAAAATCAGGGATCTGGTTGAAGAGCGCTTTATCATTCAACGCGCTGCCTTTGGTGGTTATGATCAGGTTTTGTTTGCTGATATAAAGCAAGCGTTTGCCGCACCCGATTATGATCATATCAATATCGATGGTTATGAAGCCAGCCTGAAATCAGATCCTGTATTCAGGTCTTTTGTCGACACCAATGTAGCACAGCATAAAAACCCTGAGTACGCGATAGTTTCAATATCACTGAAAAAGCATGGCGACACTCCGGGAGATGCATCATCTGATCAGATGCGGGTTATGGCGGATTTGGCTGAAAAATATGCCCATGATGAGTTGCGCATCAGCCACGAGCAAAATGTTATTCTGCCCCATGTCCACAAATCGCATATCCCTACGGTTTACGCAGAACTGCGCAAAGTGGGCTTGGCCACAGCAAACATCGGTCTAATCTCGGATATAATCGCATGCCCCGGCATGGATTATTGTGCATTGGCCACAGCACGTTCTATTCCAATTGCCCAACAAATTGCCACACGCTTTGAAGAGCTGAAGCTTGAACATGACATAGGTCAGTTGAAGATCAAAATTTCTGGCTGCATAAATGCCTGTGGGCATCATCATGTGGGCCATATCGGTATTTTGGGCCTTGATCGTGCGGGTGTGGAAAATTACCAGATCACACTTGGCGGAGACGGCACTGAAAACGCAACCATTGGTGAACGTGCCGGTCCGGGGTTTTCCTACGATGAGATTATTCCGGCCATTGAACGTCTGATTTACGCCTATCTCGATTTGCGTGAAGCGGCAGTTGAGACTTTTCTTGAAACATACCGCCGTTTGGGGGCCGCACCATTTAAAGCGGCCTTATACCCCGAAACGCGCATAGCAGCGGAGTAAGTATAATGCCCTTTGAAATAGCGAATATTACTGTCAATGAACGCGTGGAAATGCTGAACGGATTTTATCGTCATCATGCGGCGATCCCGGTTTTGCGCCAAGCATTGAACGACCCCATCGTGGGCAATGTGGCGTTGGTGTCTTCTTTTGGTGCGGAATCAGTTGTTCTGTTACACATGGTCTCGGTGATCAAACCTGAAACCCCGGTGATCTTTATTGACACCGAAATGCTGTTTCCCGAAACGCTGGATTATCAGCAAGAGGTTGCGCATAAGCTTAATCTTACAAACGTACGTGTCATCAAGACCAACGAAGCAGCGCTTAAGGAACGCGACCCGTTCGGGCGTCTACACATCGCGGATCCTGACGCATGTTGTTCTTTACGAAAACTTGAACCACTGGAGGGCGCACTTTCCGAGTTTGATGCGTGGATCACAGGGCGGAAACGCTTTCAGGCAGGAACGCGTCAGGCCTTGGATCTGTTTGAAAATGAGGATAATAAAAGAATAAAAATCAATCCACTGGCCCATTGGCGTAAACCGGATTTGCAGGATTATATCATCAACAATAACCTGCCACGCCACCCGCTTGTTGCAAAAGGTTTTCCTTCTATCGGTTGCGCACCTTGTACAAGTGCAGTCAAAGAAGGTGAAGATGAACGCGCCGGCCGTTGGCGGGGCGTAAATAAAGTTGAATGTGGCATTCATTTGATAAACGGTGCCCAAATGCGTGAAGGCGCAGTGCAGTAAGATGACACAATTGATTAATGATACTGGCTTTGTTGAAGATGACTGGACTATGGGATTTCGTGACTGGGAAGGTGTAACAACCTCCTCTTATGCCTCTGAAGCAGGTTATGGGTTGGATGTACCTAATACTGCGGGCGCAGAGCAAATCATACCTTACTTCAATCAAGCTGCAATGATCCGCATTGATTTTCCATCTTCACATGACGGCCGCGGCTTTAGCATCGCACGGCATTTGCGCTTGCTAGGTTATACCGGCCGCATCCGTGCACGCGGTTCTATTCTGGCAGATCAATACGCGATGGCGCGCCGTTGTGGGTTTGATGAGGTTGAAATCAATGATACGCTGGCAGCCCGCCAACCAGAAGAACAATGGCTTTATCGTGCTAACTGGAAAGAGTTCAATTACCAGTCACGCCTACGCCAAAACGCATGATACTTGCACCCCCTATATTCTCCCTATAGACAGCCTTCGAAAGATAAACCGATGACAGAGCAATCCCCAGTGACCACAACTAAAGCCAAACCTGTGCTGCCCGACGCGCAAACAGTAACATCCGTTACACATTACACAGACCGTTTGTTCGCATTCCGCCTGACACGCCCGCAATCCCTGCGGTTCCGATCAGGTGAGTTTGTGATGATTGGTTTGATGGGTGACAATGGGAAACCCTTATTGCGCGCCTATTCGATTGCATCACCCTCTTGGGATGAAGAACTGGAGTTTTATTCTATCAAAGTTCAAGACGGTCCGTTGACATCGAGATTACAAAATATAAAAGTCGGCGATCAGGTAATCCTGCGTCCAAAACCCGTGGGAACCTTAGTTTTAGATGCTCTTTTACCTGCCAAACGTATGTATTTCATTGCCACCGGCACGGGCATTGCACCTTTTGCATCACTGATGCGCGATCCTGAACTTTACGAGCGTTACGACGAAGTAATCATGTGTCACACATGCCGTGACGTGGCAGAACTAAAATATGGGGCAGATCTAGTAGCCTCGCTTGCCGACGATCCATTGATCGGCGAGTTTATCGGCGATAAGCTGCGCTACTACCCAACCACAACCCGTGAAGAAAGCCCTAAAATGGGCCGTATGACAACTTTGATGGAAAACGGGACTTTGGCCGCTGATTTGGGGTTGCCACCGCTTAACCTTGAAACAGATCGCGTGATGATCTGTGGCTCAATTGGGCTTAACAATGATATGAAAGCAATCTGCGAAGCAGCCGGTTTGACCGAAGGGTCAAATAGTTCACCGGCTGAATATGTGGTTGAAAAAGCTTTCGTCGGTTAAGTATTAATAAAAATTCACACACATCACGTACAAAAAACAAACGTGTTATGCACTTCAACGTGTGTAGCGCGTGAACAATTCTATTTGCTAGTCTTCTCTTATGAACTCAACCGAGTGACCACATAAACCAAAAGAGGAGTATCTAATATGACTTATACGTTGAAAGCCTTTATAATCGCATTACTGGGTACAACAGCCCTGACTGCACAAGTATCGACTGTGTATGCAAAGGGATCGGACAGAGAGCCAAATACTACAAATTTGATAACACGCTCTTCCACGCAAGAGCCTGCATCAGCTCAAAAGAATACTGCGTATACGTTTTCAGGAAACACAATACGCAATAGTACCACCGGAAATGAAACCTTTCTTATGCAAAGATAATGGATAATATTAGGCGTGGCAGTCAAGCTGCCCGCCCAAATACTGTATTATAACATACTGAATAGTCCGCTAAGATTACGAACGATATCTAACGCCCTTACAATCTTTGAAAGAGCTTATTTATCCATGATTATCATTTGAATGGTGGGTGATGAGAGGCTCGAACTCCCGACATCTTCGGTGTAAACGAAGCGCTCTACCAACTGAGCTAATCACCCACTGACGCGGCTTTTAGACAGAGTTTCCAGCAGCATCAAGCGGTA
>JAJFHY010000006.1 GCA_021775375.1 Amylibacter sp.
CCCAGACCCGGGAAATCGCGTGGCCATGTGGACACGATAACCATTTCTTTTTTGCCTTGCGCAACCGAAGGTGCGGCCAGCGTTGTAGCGGCACCAGCAACTGCTGCACCGGTTAAAAACTTACGACGTTCCATGTAATTCCTCCCAAATGGATACAGATTACCACTATGCAGCGGTAATATTGATTCTGTCTAGTTCTATGGTGTCCGGATGACAACACGCAGTACTACTTGCGTATATCCGTATTACTACTGAACGCTGTTATCTTTCCGTCCATAGTGTATTGATGTATCCAACCTTGCCATGGGAAACGCCTGATGAATTACAAAACAAAGCTGATTTTTATTGCTTTGCTGCCGATCATATTGATTTCGATGGCAACGATATTTGTGGTGAACTTTCAATCAATCCGATTGGCCACTGCGCAAGGTGAAATCGTCCAGAAAATGTACCTTGATCTGAAGCGTAAAGAGCTGAAAAATTACATCCAACTTGCCAGCGGCGCGATCACCCCGATGTATAATTCAAATTTGAAAACCAAACGGCAAGCCCAGCGCGAAGCAACCGAAATTTTACGCAAGATGTCTTATGGCGAGGATAATTATTTCTTTGTATACGACAATAAAGGGGAAAATATCGTCAACCCCCGTCTGACTTATTTTGTTGGCAACAACTGGTACGGATTGAAGAATGATGAAGGCAAGCATATCGTTCGTGATATGATAAAGATTGGACAGGAAGGTGGCGGATTTTATGAACATACCTGGCTGAAACCATCATCCGGAAATTATGTGGATAAGCTGGCATTCTCGACCTATTTCCCGAAATGGAACTGGATGTTGGGTACGGGCATTTATCTTGATGAAGTCTCGGAAAGAGTTCTGTCGGTACAGGCGGAATTACAAAATTCGATCCGCCAAACCCGCTTTGTACTATTGCTTTTGACTGTTGGTGCCATTGGCGTGACAACTCTTATCCTTGCAAGCTTGCAATTTTCAGAACAACGGCTTGCGGATGCCCGTTTGAAAAAGCTGACTGCGCGCATTGTCGACATACAGGAGGACGAACGCAAACGCGTTTCGCGTGAATTGCATGATAGTATCAGCCAGTTACTTGTCTCTGCCAAATACGGCATCGAAAACGCGCTTGGATACAGCCGCAAAGGCTCGAAAATCATCCAGCCGATAGAGAATTCAATCACTGCTTTGGACGAAGCGATTTCCGAAGTGCGCCGAATATCAATGGATCTGCGGCCATCCGTACTGGACGATATCGGCCTTGCGGCTGCTATCACGGGGCTGGGTGCGGATTTTACCGCACATAGCAACTTTATAGTGACGGTAGACGCCGAACACGTGCATGACTTGCTTAGTGACGAAGCCAAGACAGGACTTTATCGCTGTGTACAAGAGTCGTTAACCAATGTGGTCAAGCATTCTAACGCCAACAATGTTTCCATTATACTGAAAAAAACAAAATCCACCATAAATCTGGACATCAAAGACGATGGCCACGGAGCCCCTTTAGGTGTTCGTTTTTTACAGGAAACCACGGGCCTTGGCCTGCGTAATATGCAGGAACGGATTGACAGCTTTGGTGGAAAAATCCAATTTATGGACGTCAAACCATCCGGTTTTGGTGTCCGTATCACCTTACCGATTTCAAAGGATACATGACGCGCATGAGATCAAATCAACTTATAAAAATCATCATAATAGATGACCATGATTTACTGCGTGAAGGCATCAGCGCGCGGCTACAGGATGTACCATATGTAGAAATTATCGCCGAAGGCAGCAATGGCCGTGAGGCAGTTGATCTGTGCCAACGTTTGCAACCTGATGTTTTGCTGATGGATATATCCATGCCTGTTATGAACGGGTTGGAGGCTGCAGAGATTATCCGCGAAACAGGTATAAAAACCCGCATATTATTCCTGTCGATTTATGACGATAATGAATACATCCAAGAAGCATTGCGCATCGGTGCCAACGGGTTTGTATTAAAAGATGTGTCAAAACCTGAAATGTTGAACGCGATCAAATCTGTAGCACAAGGGGCGACATATCTGGGGCCAAAAGTAGCAGCATCACTGCAAAAAGGTGCTGATGCGCAAACCGAATGCGCAACCAATTACGGTCTGACCAAACGCGAAAAACAGGTGCTGGCGTTGATTGCCGAGGGACAATTGAACAAAGAAATTGCCTACCGTCTGGACATATCGATCCGCACCGTAGAAAGCCACCGCTCTGCCGTTCGCGATAAAACAGGTGGCGGTAATGCGGCTAGATTGGCCAAGATTGCGCGGGATTTGGGGTTATAATCACGTTATAGTTTTTTTCACCCCCTCAACAACTCGCACAAGATCAACTTGACGATGAACCTGCATTTTTGACATGGCTGATTTAAGTTGATTGCGAATAGTGTGAATACTTACTTGCCGTTCATCGGAAATATCCATGAGTGTTAACCCATCTGCAACTCGGTGAACGACGTATGCTTCATGCGCGGTTACTTTGTAACGGGTCATCAAAACAGTACTGATATCTCTTTTTGGCAAATCTTGGCTTATCGTGATTATGATATAAGCCTCGTCTGATCCAAGAAGGTGTCCCATGGGGAAACCATTTCGGTCACATGTCTCGAATAAGGCTAAATGGCAAACAGCAATCTGATTGCCTTGCTTATCGACTATTTTAAATGATGTTGAAAAATTATGCTCGGGTTGAATTGATAAATGAATGAAATTTTCGAATAAAACAGAAGACCGAAAGTCAGAAAGTGAAATTCTATTACGCAAATCCCGTTTAATTATATCGCCAGCTTCCAACAATTGCTGGCCAGCATAATTCGTATGTAAAATATGTTTGCACGTATTAATTACAACCACAGCCGCGTTGTGCGATCCGCGTAGCTCTGAAACGGCTACTTTCTCTAAAGATTGGCCTGCAAAAACCCGGTTTATTTCAAAAGCCTGCTGAAGGTGAGGTGTTAGTAGCGCGATTAAATCCAACCATCCCTCTTCGAGTTTATCTATGTCCTTGCTGCGGATGTTGCCGCCAACAGCAAACATACGGCCCTGGTCTTTGAACAACAATGCACCACCACCACCAAGCATTTTATCTTGTGGCAACATCCAATCCTGATAAAATTCGGTTTTGATCAAACGCTCTCTTGGACACATCCAATCAGTGCAGTTCGCGGTGCCAACCGATGCATTTATCAGGCCACCCGCCCATGGATTCAATTGATAATAGTATTCTTCATACGATGAAATAAATTCCGGATCATAACCGTAAGCGGTTAATCCCAAATTCGTGTTTGTATTTAGATCAAAGCCAAAAATATGGGAACTTACGCCGCCACTAACATGCGTAAGATACGAAAGAAACTCATCCCACTGGTTTTGATCCATCGCAGCAGAGAACAAAAGCGAGGTTAATTTCGACAATTGTTTATTATCTACGGTCATAATCTGTAAACGTAGCCCAACATGCCAACCATTCCGTATGATTTTTCCGCCTGTTCACACAAATGTTATCAGTCATCCCGTTTATGCGCATAGTCCATTTGGGTCATGAGCAGATAGTAAGTTTATGCTTTATTTAATTTTACAAATAAGCGTGGGGCTTATTTGCATGTGGAGTAATTATTATGAATAGAATTTTTACAGCGATTATTACATTACTGATTTCGGCCAATTCCGCTTACGCGGTGACAATAACACCGGGCAATCTGTATCGGGGCGACTATGTAATTTCAGGGTTAGACGCAGACAGTTTTTTACCTGTAATTTCAATCGATAGCCCGGTCAGGATACTGCAATTCACCGTCTTCTTTACACATGATTTGTTAGACTCGGGAGAAGGTTTTAATATAAATATGTTCGAAGGCGGCCTTGTTCCACCTGTAGGAATAGACACGTCTATTAGTTTTACCAACACTAGTATCGGCCCTGTAGGTATTCTGGGGTTAAGTAAACCTCCTGATGTAAACGAGATTTCGATGGGTAAAATCACAATAGGTTCTACCTTCGGATCATTCAATTTGGATCGTTTGGTAATCAATGGGGTTGTGGATGCGACAGTTATGCTCGCGAACGGAGCCCCCCTAACAACGGGGCTTGCGATTTCTGCTGAAGTAACAAATTTTAGTATTGTCGTACCACCACCACCGCCAGGGCCACCAAGCCCCAGCCCAGTTCCATTACCCGCAGCCCTGCCGTTGTTTAGCAGTGGTTTGACGGTAATGAGTCTTATCGGATGGCGCAGATGTCGGAAAATATCCTGATGCATTTCGCCAACGTGGTTTTAATGTCCAGTGCAATTGGTATTTGTTTTGTCACCGGCACAGGCCCAGACAACAAACGGCACAAACTACTGTTCGTTGCTGGGCCAAATTAATCATTAGGGATGTGGGATCCTTGAGCCTTTCAATGAAGACAAAGGCTAATTCAGAGGGGATAGAGATCGGGCCGAAACCTACATAAATCGACAGGCATACAGGTGCAAAATAGCACGGAACTTATCAAAAAAAGGAGAAATAATTATGACAATTAGATCATCAATAACCGCAACAGGCTTAGCGATCATCATCGCCGCTGTTTCAATATCATCCGAGGCTTACGCCAAAGCCGGAAAGAAACCCAGACCGTCTTTTTCCGCTGATCCACAGAAAATAATAAAAATGCTTAGCGGCAATACAACTAAATGGAAAACAGGCGGGGCGTATTGGCATAAAGATGGGAAATTTGAAGCCGTTTGGGCAAACCCTGAAGGTGAACCTTTCGTTGGTGTTGGTAAATGGTATGTCACCACCAAAGGTTCCCATTGTTATGAAGCAGTTTGGTATGGTGAGGGTGAAAGCGAAAACGTTATAAAACGTTGTTGGGAACATGTGTATGACGAAGACGGTACGCTTTGGGAACGCAGCACAAAAAAAGAAGATAAGAAAAAATGGGGCTGGTATAATGATGCGCAACAGAAAATGTCCAATGGGAATACAATCAAGTCAGATTTTCGCAAATATAAGAAAGAATTAGGCGTGAAATGAAGTAACTCGGGCTAAGATTGCGCGGGATTTGGGGTATAGGGTGGGTTATAGCCCGCCCACCCAAATATTTCCTCCACTTTATAAACCTAGAAGTCCCCTTGCCCCCTGCCCGCATCCCGCGTATTAACCGCGCGGAAGAAGACTTTGGTTTGGGAATAAGACATGTCCGTCATCGTGATGAAATTTGGAGGCACCTCTGTGGCCGATCTGGAAAAGATCGCCAATGCGGCCAGTAAGGTAAAGCAAGAGGTTGAAAACGGTCACAATGTGATCGTGATTGTGTCTGCCATGTCCGGTAAAACCAACGAGCTGGTAGGTTGGGTCAGGGAAAGCGCCCCTGCCAACGGCCTGCATGACAAAGCGGAATATGATGCGGTGGTGTCTTCGGGCGAAAATGTCACATCCGGTTTGATGGCCTTGCGTCTTCAGGAAATGGGCGTGCCCGCCCGCAGTTGGCAGGGCTGGCAGGTGCCGGTGAAATGTACCGGCCACCATGAAGGTGCACGGATTGACGCCATTCCAAGTGAAAATATCGAGGCCTCATTCGCAAATGGTGAGAAAGTCGCTGTTGTGGCTGGATTTCAAGGTCTTATGGATGATGGACGTACAGCCACTTTGGGGCGCGGCGGCTCTGATACTACAGCTGTTGCGTTTGCTGCGGCCTTTGCCGCTGAACGCTGCGATATCTATACCGATGTTGACGGAATTTATACAACCGATCCGCGCATCGTCAGCACCGCCCGTAAGTTGAAAAAGATTTCATATGAGGAAATGCTGGAGTTGGCATCACTAGGCGCAAAAGTGCTACAAACGCGTTCTGTCGAGCTTGCACGTAGTTACCGTGTACGTTTGCGGGTACTCTCAAGCTTTGAAGACGATATATCAGAAAACGTCGGCACATTGGTTTGCCGGGAAGAGGACATTATGGAAAACATTCGTGTGGTAAAAGGCGTGGCTTATTCACGCGATGAAGCTAAAATGACACTGGTGTCAGTCGCCGACCGCCCAGGTGTTGCTGCTGCAATCTTTCGCCCGCTTGCTGATGCAGGGGTAAATGTCGATATGATCGTACAAAACATATCAGATGATGGCCGCACGGACATGACTTTTTCCTGCCCCACCGACCAGATTGCTTTAGCAGAAGACGCGCTAAACCAAGCCCAAAATGAAGGCGAGTTAAACTACAAAGACCTGATCAACGACCCGAACGTGGCCAAAATCTCAATTGTCGGAAATGGTATGCGTTCTCAGGCAGGTGTTGCTGGCCAAATGTTCGGCATCTTGGCTGATGAAGGCGTTAATATTCAGGTTATCACAACGTCCGAAATTAAAATATCTGTGCTTGTCGACAGAAAATATATGGAATTAGCAGTCCGCGCGTTGCATGATGCTTTTGAGTTAGAGAAAGTAGCTTAAGCAAACGTCATGGACGAAAAAAGTACAAAGGTTTCCAGAACTCTTCTGCAAAAGCTGCGCGACACACTTGGTGAAAGTGGCGAAGGTCAGGAACGGCTGGATCACATCACACAACTTGTTGCCCAAAGCATGGGGTCAGAAGTGTGTTCGATCTATTTGCGCCGCGACCGTCAAACACTGGAGCTTTGCGCCACCCAAGGCCTGAACCCCGAAGCCGTTCACCAGACCCGTATGCGTGTCGGTGAAGGCCTGGTTGGACGTGTCGCCAAACAGGCCACTCCGATCAATACGCAGGACGCACCACACACCAAGGGCTTTCGTTATATGCCCGAAACCAGCGAGGAATTATTTCCCTCGTTTCTGGGCGTGCCCATACAACGGCTTGGCGAAATATTGGGTGTGCTTGTCGTACAGAACAAAGACCAGCGTATATATACCGAAGATGAGGCTTATGCTTTGGAAGTGGTAGCTATGGTCATCGCCGAGATGAAAGAGCTCGGGGCCTTTACCGGTGAAGGCGAAGCCATGTCGGCGCCGCACCAAAGAGCGCACCAGTTCAAGGGTGGATCAGCCCAAGAAGGCGCTGCTATCGGGGTGGTGTTACTGCACGACCCGAAAATCATTATCACCAATCCGGTTGCAGATGATCCGGAAGTTGAAAAGAAGCGCCTGAATGCGGCCATCGCCCAACTGCGCCTGAATGTGGATGATCTGCTGAATTCCAGCCGCTCGGATAACAAAGAACAACAAGAAGTGATGGAAGCCTACCGCATGTTTGCGAATTCGCGCGGTTGGGTCACGCGGTTGGAAGCCAGCATCGAAAGTGGACTTTCAGCTGAAGTGGCAGTGGAAAAAGAACAATCTGCAACACGCGCACGGATGTCACGTGCCCCTGATCCCTATTTGCGCGAACGGCTGCATGACCTGAATGATCTGTCAAACAGATTGTTGCGTCTGCTAACGGGCCAAGGCCGTGCTGCGGATGATAAAGTCCCTGAAAATGCAATTCTCGTAGCCAGCAATATCGGCCCTGCAGAACTGCTGGAATACGGTAAAAGCATCAAAGGATTAGTGCTGGAAAACGGCTCTGTCGGATCACACGCTACAATCATAGCACGCGCATGGGCCATCCCGATGGTTATCCACGCTGAAAACATCACCCGTGAAGCCTTGAACGGTGATCAAATACTTGTCGACGGTGATCAAGGCATTGTGCATTTGCGTGCCGATGACACCGTTGTGGGTGCTTTCAAAGATAAAATCGCGATGTTGGCAAAAGCCCAGCAAAAATACGCCGCCATTCGCGAATTGCCTGCGGTAACTCTGGACGCAATTCACATTGGTTTGCAGATGAATGCGGGACTTATGGCCGATCTACCAAGTTTGGTCAGTTCAGGCGCTGAAGGTGTTGGGCTGTTTCGTACAGAATTGCAGTTTCTTTTACGCAATTCCATGCCCAAGCGGTCTGATTTGGCAGAGCTTTATGCCCGCGTATATAATGCCGCAAACGGCAAGCCTGTGAATTTTCGCACATTGGATATCGGTTCGGACAAAGTCCTGCCCTATCTGCAGCCAGAGGATGAGCCAAACCCCGCGATGGGCTGGCGCGCTATTCGTGTGGGGCTGGACAAAAAAGGCGTGATGCGGATGCAGTTACAAGCCTTTATCCGTGCGGCAAACGGCCGACCTTTACGCGTTATGTTCCCGTTCGTCGCCCAGTTTGACGAGTTTAGAGATGCAAAGGCCATGCTTGACGGGGTTTTACGCAATGAAGAACGTCTGGGCCATGTTGTGCCAGTAGACGTAAAAGTGGGTGCCATGTTGGAAACCCCCAGTCTTGCATTTGCGCCTGATCAGTTCTTTGAGATGTGCGATTTTATCTCGATCGGCGGCAATGATCTGAAACAATTCTTCTATGCAGCTGATCGCGAAAATGAACGTGTTCGCCGCCGTTACGACACGCTGAACGTCAGTTTTTTATCCTTTATCGAGCAAATCGCCGCAAGATGCGATCTATTCGAAACCCCTGTCAGCTTTTGTGGTGAAGACGCAGGCCGCCCGATCGAAGCCCTGTGTTTCGTTGCCATGGGGCTGCGCAACCTATCAATGCGCCCCGCATCTATCGGCCCGGTAAAACATATGCTGCGTCGGACAAACCTTGAAGAGGCGCGTGATGTGATCAATGAGGCGCGTGCTTCAGGCGATCAATCTGTGCGGAGTGCCGTAGTGAAGTGGTTAAACGGGCGATAAGATAGTGTTGTACTATACCAGCAATATATAAGGAGCGCTCTAAATGAATGTGGATTGGCTTGCATTACTTGGCGTATTTGGCCTTGGCTCGGTATTCACAACAATTATTTCGAGTTATTTAACATCAAAAAAAGATGCTAAAAATAAATTATTCGATGAGCGTAAGGAGGCTTATATTGGATTATTAGAAGCTTGGGTCAGACAAGAAAATAACGATTTTGACCAGCAAAGCCACCTTGATGTTGGCCATTGGGTTTTAAGATCAGAATTGGTTGCATCATCAATAGTCTACAAAAAGCTACAAACATGGAAAAACTCTATTCCTGGTAGCGAGGTTAGGATTAGTGCTACAGAATCCCTTAAGTCCTCAATGAGATCGGATTTGACTTTTAAATAGCTACTATTCCGACAACTGAGTAAAACCTGCTCACCGCCTATGATCATATAGACACAACGGGTTTTAGCCCCGTCACCATATATTGCGGCGGGGTTTTCGTATTATATGTATGTGATAAAGAGGTGGGCCCACCGATGTGGTTGTATATGCCGAACAAGGGATGAATTGCCCTTGCAACTATTCTTACCGGTAATTTTGGTGGTTTTCTCATTTAGCGCTATTACCCGCCCTTCGAAAACCCGTTAACCACTTATGTCGACATGGTTGTTATACAGAGGTGAAGGTTGCAAATGCGTAAACTATGCGTTCGGTGGATTCTAACCATGTCGGCTAGAATGAATTGCCGATTTTTTGAATGTACCCTTGATATTCGCTTTGAGTACAAGCATTGTAACCACCTTAAAGGGCCGATTTCATCTATCAGGCCTTCAGATCAATTTATCGAAAGGTTTTTCAGATGATCAAAAAGTTACTTGTTGCCGTGGATGGTTCCGAACATTCTATGAAGGCAGTGGATTATGCTGCATCAATCGCCGCTGCAATGAAAGCCAAGCTGAGCATTCTTTTCGTGTTGAAAACACATGAGTTGCCAAAAGGCATGGATGCATATGCAAAGTTCGAACATATTCCGGGCGGGAATGAAGCCGTTTTAAAAAGAATTTCCGGTGATCTTGTGGAAGACGCCAAAGACCGGGCTGCAAAACAAGGTGCTACGGATATTGACGGGAAAGTTGTTGATGGCCCGGTGGCACGTACAATCATAGCAGAAGCAAAAAAACAAAATGCCGATGTTATCGTCATCGGTTCACGCGGCATGGGCAATATTGAAGCAACATTGCGCGGTGGCGTATCCCACCGTGTTGAATTGTTAGCAAAATGCCCTGTGTTTACCGTTAGGTAATAATGCATGTGGGGCGGGTCATATGATCCGCCCCTTTTTATTCGCCCCGCTGCGCTTTCACATAGGCCGCCGCCTCTTCCCGTGTCTCAAAAATATGCGGTGAGATTTTTCGGCTTTTCAAATCCTGTCCCATTTTCTGACGCAAAAAGGCCGAGGTCGTATAGCGGGTGGCAGTGTGATAATACTTGGTTTCCAGCTCTGACAGCATATCCGCAAAACGCGATGACAGACGAGGCGCTATGGTGACACCGTCGTAGTTGGAAATCACATCAACCTTGTGGCCAATACCGGTAAAGAACGCGTTGAGCTTTTCACGCATCACATCCAGGTCCTCGATAGTTTCGATACTTAGGCCGGAAATGTTTGCGAATACTGTGTCTTCGGCTTCAATGTAATGCAAACGATCATCCCAATTCATCGACAACATGCTCTGCTTTAGACGCATGCGGGTCTCATTGAAAATCATAGGATTCATGATCTTCGGGTCTTTGACAATCGGGGTGAACGCCATATGGGCAAGGATGTCTTTTTCGATATCAATACCCGGGGCCACTTCAATCAGTTCAAGCCCTTCCAGAGTCAAACGGAACACACATCGTTCTGTCACATATAGAACATCTTGGCCCAAAGAAGCGGCGTATTTACCGTTAAATGTTATTTGCTCAACATTTTCAATAAATTTGGGAACAGCGCCTTCCTGATCTATTTTCAACGCACTGTCTTGTGATGAAACCTTCAAACCCTTAGCGGTGAACGTGCCGACGAACACCAGTTTGCGGGCGTTTTGCGAGATGTTTATAAAGCCGCCGGCACCTGCGAAACGGTCCTTGAAACGGCTGACGTTGACGTTGCCGTGTTGATCAACTTCCGCCATACCCAAGCAGGCCATGTCCAGACCTCCACCGTCATAAAAGTCAAATTGCTGGTTGGTTTGGATAATGCTTTCAGCGTTTATCGCGGCCCCAAAATCCAACCCCGATTGCGGCACACCGCCCAAGACACCAGCCTCGGTGGTCAGCATGATGTGGTCAAGCAAGCCCTCTTCATTGGCCACCGTCCCCACCCCTTCGGGCATACCGATACCAAGATTTACCACACCGTTGATCGGAAGTTCCATTGTGGCGCGGCGAGCGATAAATTTGCGGATGTCAAAGCCCATCGGTGGCAGCTCGTCAACAACACCGCGCAAGCGACCACTGAAAGCGTGATCGTATTGGGTGCTGTAGGTTTGGCGATGTTCATCTGCATCTGCGATAACAATACAGTCCACCAGATTGCCGGGGATAATAACGTCTTTGGGAGCAAGTGAGCCGTGGGCCGCGATGCGTTCGACTTGCGCAATCACAACACCGCCGCTGTTTTTGGCGGCCATCGCGATGGAGAGCATATCGAGCGTCAGGGCTTCGCGTTCCATAGTGATATTGCCGAATTTATCTGCGGTCGTACCCCGGATCAGGGCGATGTCTATAGGAATGGCGCGGTAAAACAGCCATTCATTGCCGTCTATTTCCTTCAGTTCCACCAGCTTTTCGGTGGAAATCGAGTTAATTGCACCGCCGTCATAACGGGGATCTGCGAATGTGTTGAGGCCAACCTTCGAGAACATCCCCGGCTTGCCTGCGGCAATGTCGCGATATAGTTGTGAGATGCAGCCCAAGGGCAGGTTATAAGCAGCAATTTTATTCTGCATCGCCATGGCGCCCAGCTTAGGGACCAGTGACCAGTGCCCGCCGATAGCGCGTTTGATCAGCCCCTCTTTGGCGATACGGTTAAGCCCTGCATCTTTGCCGTCACCGGGGGCAGCGGCAAACAGAAGCGACAAATCGCGGGGTGATTGATCGGAAACGAAGCGTTCTTCGATACCGCGCAGCAGGCACTCAGGCGTACCGATGCCGACGAAACCGGAAACACAAACGGTGTCATTATCCCCGATTAGGGCTACTGCATCTTCCAGAGTTACGATTTTATCGACCATGTTTGGCTCCCCCGATATTATTTTGTCTTGGAATTTTGTGTCTCTTTCAGCCAATCAGACAGGCCTTTGGCCACAACACCTTGCGCCTTGCGACTAACGAATACGCCAACATGACCGCCTGAAAATCCGATTTCGCGGTAAAGCTTGGGTTGCACATACTTGCCCAGTGCCTTGGTACAACTGACAGGTACGATATGGTCTTGTTCCGCATATATATTTAGTACAGGGCAAGAGATATGGCCAAGATTTACGGTACGCCCACCCAGTTCCAGTGTTCCCGCAGTCAGGCGGTTTTCGCGGTAAAACAGGTTAAACCATTCTTTCGCCGCAGCGCCCGGATGATCAGGGCGATCAGCGATCCATTTTTCCATACGCAAAAAGTTCAATGTGGCGGCTTCATCGCCTTCCAGACGCGCTAAACCCAAATTGTATTTAGTCATGCTGGCCATCGGTGTAAGCGACGAGAAAATCGCACCGGTTAAAGCGCCCGGCATATTGCCGTGGGTATCGATGATTTCGTTGACCTCGGCCTCGGTCATGTTTTGCGCCCATTTATTCAAGAAACCCTCACCGCGCCAGAAATTATCGGGGTCACCGACAAAATCGATCGGTGTGATCGCCAATGAAAGGCCCGAGAAGAGTTCAGGCTCAAGGGCAACAAGGCAGGTAGCAAACGTGCCGCCTTCGCAAATGCCGAACATGGAAATCGGTTTGCCATTGTTTTGAGCGATCATATAATCGACGCAATCGCGCAGATAACCGTTGATGTAATCGTCCAGTGTCAAGAATTGATCAGCCCGTGTGGGATTGCCCCAGTCTACCACATAGACGTCGATACCGTCGTTCAAAAGGCTGCGCACAAGTGAACGATCCTCTTGCAGATCGATCATGGTCTGGCGGCCAAACAACCCGTAACAGATCAAAACCGGCGGTGTGTTCGCCTTTTTCTTGGTCAAAGGCCGATAGCGAGACAGGGTGACTTTATCAACGCTGAACACCACATCGGCAGGGGTTTCGGCGATTTGCACATCAACCTGATTGATATGTGACAGGGTTTTATTGGATTTGACGGCCTTAACCCCTTCATCCATCATCTGTTGCCACGCGATGCGGTAGCTTTCGGTGAATTCAGCGGTATCAGGTATATTAGAGCTGGCCATGTTTTCAGATCACCCTATTTTACGCTTTAGTTCGCGAAGCTCGCGGCGCAACTCAGTTACTGTATTGGTCAGGTCATCTATTTCCGAACGTGTCGGCATTTGGTAGGTTTCAGCCCATTTCTGCGCTGCCTCAGCCTGACGTTTTTTCAACCTTGTAGCAGTCGTCATCAGTTTTTTCTGGGCGTCCATGAAATCTTGGCCGGCCTGCGTGTCCAACAACTCTTTGTTGGCGATTTTCAGCCATGCGTCGAGCGCTTCCTTGACCTTACCTGATTTCAAATCATCCATCGTAAAAGCTTTGGAATATTCCGCATAACTGCGTACCCACGCTTCGTGCATGAGTTTTGCAAAATCTGCGGTGGCTTCCTGAAAATCCATTGTTTCTTGCCAAACAGTGGCCATATCGCCTTGTGGCATTACCAGATCGGCGAATTGCGGTGCGTTTGCGATACCTTGCAATATGGTTTTCAACTGTTCGGGGCTTTGCGCCATCCATGTGCTGGGATCAAACAGGCTGAACATCGCATCACGGCTTTTGTGAAACATGTCGGTTGTGCCCGTGGCCATTGCCGTGGCGGGATCCCATGATGGTGCCCATGCTTTGACGAAACCCTGCCATGCATCAAAGCCTTGCGGCATCATGTTAGTGGGCTTTGGCGTAAAGTTTTGCGTCATGGATTTGGCGAAACCGTCCGCCAAATCCTGCTGTGCATTAAAAAACGCATCCTGGCCGCTTTGCCAAAACTTGAACATTTCATTCATTGGGTCTTTTGCATCGGCCATATCTGCGGTTCCTTATAATGCTGCGGTATAGATCGCCAAAGCGGCGTCATATGTCATTTCACGTGGGTTGTTCACCAACAGACGGGTTTGTTTCATGCCGTCCTCAGCCAACATCGGCAGGTCGTTGTGGTTTACACCAACCTTGCGCAATGTGGAATCCATGCCAAGTGCCGGACCAAGATCCTTAAAGCCCTGTACCATGCCTTCGCAAATAGCTTGGGTGGACTTACCGGCCAGTTCCGGGAAGATGATCGGAGCAATTTCGGCGTATTGTGAAGCGGCCAGGTCGTCTTCCATGTTAAATTCCAGCACATGCGGCAGAACGATCGCGTTCGACAGGCCGTGTGGGACGTGGAAGTGACCGCCCAAAGGATAGGCCAAAGCGTGCACCGCTGCCACGGGGGCGTTGGCAAAGGACATGCCTGCCAGCATCGAGCCGAGCAACATATTAGAGCGCGCTTCGCGGTCTTGGCCGTTGGTACATGCTGTATGAATGGCTCCGCCCAGCAGTTTCAGGGCTTCTTTTGCCAAAGTGTCGGACAGGATGTTTTTCGCATGTTTCGTGGTATAGGCTTCAATCGCATGCACCATTGCGTCAATACCTGTGGCTGCTGTGACTTGGGCTGGCAGGCCTACCGTCAGTTCAGCGTCCAAAATCGCCCAATCAGGTAAAAGAACGGGGGAAACCACGCCTTTTTTCTCGGATGTGCGTGTGGTGACGATTGAAATCGGGGTAACTTCAGACCCTGTACCGGCCGTTGTCGGGGCCAGAACCAGCGGCAAACGGCCGCCTTTGACCATGCCGACACCGTACATGTCATCCAGGTCTTGTGGCGCATCGGGTTGCGACAGGATCGAGATCAGTTTGGCTGTGTCCATTGAAGACCCGCCACCGACAGAAACAACACCATCGATACCTTGGGCCTTGGCTTCTTTTACGGCAGCACGGATCATGGCTTCCGGTGGGTCGGCCACGATGTTGTCAATGACATGTACATTGATATTAGCGGCTTTAAGACCCTCAAGGCAGGCTTCTGCAAGGCCGAGTTTCAAAATCATTGCATCCGTGACAAATGCCACATTCTTACACCCCATATCAGCCATGATCTGGCCGATTTTGGCGGTTGAGCCGACCTCTGACAGGATCGAGCCGGTGGTTTGAAATTTAAACGGTTTCATAGTGAGTTGTCCTATTCTTCAAAAGGGGAGGAAAGCGTTTTCAGACGTGCCGTCAGTTTCATATTCTCGGAATAATCAACCGGGCAATCTATGATGGATACGGTTCCATCATTCATCGCGGTTTCAATGGTCGACAGTAAGTCTTCGGTTTTTTCAATGCGGTAGCCTTTGGCCCCAAAGCTTTCGGCGAACTTCACAAAATCGGCATTACCTACATCAATATGGCTTGAACGGCCATATTCACGCAATTGATGCCATTCGATCAGGCCGTATTTGTTGTCGTTGAAAATCAACACGGTAATGTTCAGACCCAAGCGCATCGCGGTTTCGATTTCCTGACTGTTCATCATGAAACCACTGTCACCCGCAACCGCCAGAATGTTCTTTTCGGGGTAAATCAGTTTTGCGGCAATAGTACCCGGCAAGGCAATGCCCATAGAGGCAAAACCGTTCGAGATGATACAAGTGTTTGGCTGTTCGGCCTGAAACATCCGTGCCATCCACATTTTATGGGCACCGACATCTGAAATCACGATATCTTCGTCGTTCATCGCCGCACGCAGATCGCTGATAATTTTCTGTGGCTTTGGTGGAAAACTGTTGTCATCCGCATGCGCATTCAGTTCGGCCTTGATCTTATCGTGCAGTTTGGCAACTTTGTTGTCGGAGTGACCGGTACAACGTTTAGCCAGACGTTTCAGGCTATCTTTGATGTCGCCGATCATGCCAATTTCAGGGATATAATGCGTATCGACTTCGGCCGGGCTGGCATCGACATTGATGATTTTAATATCAGCGTTCGGGTTCCAGTGGTTCGGGTCGTACTCGACCATGTCAAGACCCACACAGATCACCAGATCGGCCTGTTCAATCCCGAACGCCACCAGATCATGGGCTTTCAGCCCCACTGTGCCGATGGATAATGGGTGTGAAGACGGCATCGCACCTTTGGCCATAAAAGTTGTGGCGACGGGCGCATTGGCAGCTTCTGCGAAGTCCACAAGTTCTTTGCAGGCGTCAAAGCGGATCACGCCGTTACCTGCAATCACAACAGGATGCTTAGCTTCGTTCAAAAGTTTGATAACTTTTTTGCCAATCCCAAGTGGTGCCACAGGGGGTTGCGGGGCCTGTACTTTCAAAGGCGGTAAGTCGTCAATTTCCATGTCCCCTACGTTTTCGGGAAAATCAATGAATGCACCGCCCGGCTTTTCGGCTTCGGCGAATTTAAAGGCTTTGCGGACAACTTCGGGAACAATCTCGGGCATCAGGACTTGAACCGAGTATTTTGAGATCGGTGCGAAAAGGTTGACCAGATCCAGAATTTGGTGGCTTTCCTTGTGCAGTCGGGTAGTTGAGCCCTGCCCTGCAATGGCAACGATCGGTGCACGATCCATATTGGCGTCGGCAAAACCAGTTACAAGATTTGTAGCGCCCGGGCCAAGCGTGGACATACAAACACCGGCGCGACCGGTTAGGCGCCCATGTACATCGGCCATAAAAGCAGCGCCTTGTTCGTGCCGCGTGGTCACGAATTCGATTGTGCTATCCAAAAGCGCATCCATGACGGCGATGTTTTCTTCGCCGGGAATACCGAATATATAGTCAACGCCTTCGTTTTCGAGACATTTCACCAGTAACTGCGCTGCATTTATTTTTTTCTTCTGCGTCATCTGTTCCTCCAATGACTGATCAAAACCGCCCGGCGCGGCCCCATACATATCTTTAATCTTAACTTACCAATAAACA
>JAJFHY010000051.1 GCA_021775375.1 Amylibacter sp.
GTCGGGCTATAGCGCAGTCTGGTAGCGCGTTCGTCTGGGGGACGAGAGGTCGCAGGTTCGAACCCTGCTAGCCCGACCAATAACCTGCAACAGCAGGGCCGCCACTTCGAGGGGACTATGTCAGAAACAGGTCAAGGTGTACTGCCATCTCAAGCCATCAAAGCGATGGTCGCCGCTGGTCAGATTACCGCAACAGAGCCAATTTTCAAAGGCCAGGTTCAGCCCGCCAGTCTTGATCTGCGGCTTGGAACCAAAGCTTACCGTGTGCGCGCATCATTTCTGACAGGTAATGATAAAACCGTTCAATCGCGCCTACAAGAATTTCAAATGCACGAGATAGATCTGGCAGGTGGCGCCGTTCTGGAAAAGGGCTGTGTTTACGTAGTCCCTTTGATGGAAGGCCTGAAGCTGCCTAAAGACATCAATGCTGTGGCCAATGCCAAAAGCTCTACAGGTCGCCTTGATCTATTCACACGCTGCATTACCGACAACGGTATTGAATTTGATCGGATTGAAGCGGGCTACAAAGGGCCTTTATATGCAGAAATCAGCCCGCGCTCATTTTCGGTGCTTGTTCGCCCGGGCATGCGGCTGAACCAGATTCGTTTTCGTCGTGGAAAAACAGAATTAACCGATGAATGGCTGCAAGTTTTACATGACGACATTGGCCTTGTGGATGGCGATGCCCAGATCGATCAGGGTCTTGGGTTTTCCGTTGATCTGGCCATGCCTGACAGCCTGGTCGGCTACCGGGCAAAGCCCCACACCGGCCTGATAGACCTTGATCTTATCAATCATTACACCCCAGCGAAATACTGGGAGCCTGTCTTTGCGGAAAGCGGCCGTATTATTCTTGATCCCGGTGCGTTTTATATTCTTGTTAGCCGCGAAGCTGTTCATATCCCGCCGAATTGTGCCGCCGAAATGGCGCCTTATCTGGCGATGGTTGGTGAATTTCGGGTACATTACGCTGGCTTTTTCGACCCGGGTTTCGGCAATGCAAATGCAGGTGGTAAAGGCTCGCGCGGTGTATTGGAAGTACGCTGTCACGAAGCCCCGTTCGCATTGGAACACGGCCAATCTGTAGGGCGATTGATCTATGAATATATGGCAGAAGTGCCGGATATTTTATACGGCGCTGATTTGAAATCCAACTATCAGGGCCAAGGTCTGAAATTGTCTAAGCATTTTAAAGCAACATAAGGATTAAACTGATGAAATTGTTACGTTTTGGACCTGTAGGCAATGAAAAGCCAGGTTGTTTGGATAAAGATGGCAACCTACGTGATCTGTCAGCACATAGTGATGATTTTTTTGGGACTTCCGTATCACTTGAAGCGATCTCAAAGCTTAAATCCATTGATACAGACACCCTGCCCCTTGTTACAGGAAACCCGCGTATCGGTTGTGCATTGGCTGATGTTCCAAACTTCTTTTGCATCGGCTTGAATTACGCAAAACACGCAGCTGAAACAGGTTCCACCCTGCCGCCAGAGCCATTAATCTTCAACAAAGCAACATCAGCATTAAGCGGCCCCTTTGACATCATCCAAATCCCGCAAGGATCATCCCGTATAGACTGGGAAGTCGAATTGGGCGTAGTTATCGGCAAAGAAGCATCATACGTGTCCGAAGCTGATGCACTGGATTATATCTCGGCCTATTGTACTGTTAATGACGTATCCGAACGCGAATTCCAAAAGAACCGAGGTGGCCAATGGGTCAAGGGGAAATCCGCGCCGACATTCGGCCCCGTTGGCCCCTATCTGGTGACGACGGATGAAGTTTCTGATCCGCAAAATCTTGATATATCTTGCGCCGTGAACGGCAACGTTAAGCAAAACTCCAACACCTCGGACATGATCTTTACTGTTGCACAGATTGTCAGCACTATGAGCCAGTATTTCACGCTGCGCGTTGGCGATATCATAGCCACAGGCACGCCAGAAGGCGTTGGCATGGGTATGAAACCCGAACCTTTATTCCTGAAGAATGGCGATATTGTTGAAACTGACGTCCAAGGGCTTGGGTCGCAACGCTTAACCGTCCAGGCCTAAGGCTTGTTGCTCGGTATTTAGCTCAACCCATTCACGCCATGCGGATACTGACCCTGAAAACGCGTTTGTGTCCACACTACCGTCGATACCGGGTATTACGCCTGTGCTGGAGTATTGCCAAAACGCCCATGGCTGGCCGTGATAAATTACACGTGGATGATTGGCAACCGAACGCAACCAGAATTGATAGCCGCGAATTCGCGATAAGTGGTTCTCTTTGTAAAAATCAGGGGTCACATAGATGATAGGGCGTTTGCCGTAATGCGCAGTCAACCGATCTAAATATACCCTAATTTCATGGCGCACTTTGGCTGGGCTTGGATGATAACGACAAGTCCGCGATGCATGATTCCATTCCATATCCAGAACAGGCGGCAAGGCTTTCGGGTCTTTCGGGACATTTTGAATAAACCAATTGGCTTGTTCAGTAGCCGTGCGACAAAAATAATAGAAGTGATATGCACCGCGTAAAACCCCGGCATCTCTGGCCGCTTTCCAGTTAGCGGCAAATTTCTCATCCAGATGATCGCCGCCTTCGGTCGCTTTGATAAACGCAAAATTCACACCGGATTGTTTTGCCATCAACCAATCGATATCGCCTTGAAATTTGGACACATCAATGCCGTGTATCGGATACCGCCAAGGCCGCGTATCTGTCCAGTCATAGCGATCTGTATCATCGAATTTGACATTCGTAGCGGTAATATTGATCTGTTGTTTGGCAACAACAGGAGATGCATATGTAACAGGGGGTGGTGGCGGTGTAGCGCTACCACATGAAATTAACAAAACACAAAGAATGCTATATAGAATGAAACGCACTGCCAGACGCCCCTATTTTTATTATTTTTCTCTTTTTATCACAAATCCATACGAATCGACAGCCTTAGAGTGTAAAATCGACTCAAATTGATGTGAATAGGTATCAGCACGCCTTAACTCAGCGTGGCATTTCCATTTTCCAAGTCAAATGCGCTTTCACTGTTGGCCACTCGCATGCGATGATCGAATAGACCGCTGTATCGCGCAATGTTCCGTTTTCCGATACCATATGCGAGCGCAATATCCCGTCCAGTTTCGCCCCAAGCCGTTCAATACCGTTGCGACTTTGCGCGTTCATAAAATGTGTACGGAACTCGACTGCAATACAGTCCAATTGTTCAAATGCATATTGAAGCAGTAAAAACTTGCACTCGGTGTTCAAAGGGCCGCGTTGCACAGATGCGCGGTACCAGGTCGAACCGATTTCAACCCGCTTATTGCCTGCGTCAATATTCATATAAGTCGTCATTCCAACAGCACGTCCACTGGCTTTGTCGATAATTGCAAAGGGCAGCATCGAACCCGTTTCACGCAAAGATATGCGGCGGTTGATTTCCGCGCTCACGCCATCGGGTGTCGGGATAGATGTGTACCAAAGGCGATGTAGTTCGCCGTCCGCAGCCGCCTCTTTAAGATCACTTTCGTGATCCATAGTCAGTGGCACTACTGCTACATGCTTGCCTTCAACAGAAAATTCATCAGGCCAATGTGACATAGTAAACCTCCAAGTTGTTATTCGGCTTTCGGCAATTCATACACTCCGCCATTAGTCTTGGACCATTCCAGCGGTGCGTTTAAAAATGCTTCAACCTGATCCAGCGTTTTCGCGTCAAAATTGACCTGTTCGCGGGCCACTTTCAGAACATCCCACCATGTAACAAGATAATGCAACTTCAAACCGTTTTCCGCCAGCATCTCATGCGTGTTCTTGAAGATATCATAGTAGAATACGACCAACGTATGATCACAATGCGCACCCGTACGTCTGATGGCCTCTGCAAACCGCAGCTTTGATCCACCATCCGTCGTCAGATCTTCCACCAACAACACCCTTTGATCCTCGGAAATATCGCCTTCTATCTGCGCATCACGCCCGTAACCCTTTGGTTTCTTGCGCACATATTGCATCGGCAAGTTCATCCGATCAGCGATCCACGCGGCAAAGGGAATGCCAGCAGTTTCACCACCTGCGGCTGCATCAAACTGTTCAAATCCTACATCACGGTACAGCGTCGCCACTGCAAAATCCATCAGGGCTGATCGTATGCGCGGGTATGAAATCAACTTGCGACAATCGATATAGACAGGGGACGCAAGGCCGGAGGCAAATGTATAAGGTTCATCGGCGCGAAAGTTTACAGCACCGATCTCCAGCAGCATTTTAGCGGCCAGCTCGGACATGGTTTCTTTGTCGATGAATGTGTTTGGAAATGTCATAGCAGCCTCTTTTTATCAAACCATAAAAAAGGCGTCATAAAATGACGCCGATTTCGTTATATCGCTCAAGGATCAAGTCCTTGCAGACCCGATCAGTTTCCAAAGTGCGGGAACAATCAAAGCAGCCAAGGCCAGTTTCATTGCATCACCGATTAAAAACGGTGTCAGACCCCATGCAAAAATTGGTTTGTCCCATGTGTAAAGGAACCCCAACCACAAAATACCGGGGATGTAGATCAACGCATTGCCGATCAGCATGGATGCACCCATTTTAAACACGTTGCGATCCCAGCCGATGCGCGCCAGTGCGCCCATTGCCAAAGTAGCCAGAACGTAACCAACCAAATAGCCGACAGTTCCACCCATCATATATGTCAGACCATATTTCTCTGCAGATGAGTTCGCAAATATGTCAAAGCCCAAGGCACCGATCAGCATATAGCCAATAATTGTCACTAATCCCAAGCGTGGGCCGTATGCAGCGCCAATGGTTAGAACCGCGAATGTTCCCATTGTTACAGGCACAGGAGATGGCGGAATAATCAGTTTAATCTTCGCAGCAACAGCCAGCGCAAATATCCCTGCAATGACCAATACAATTCTTTTGACCATCAAGGCATTACCCTCAGCCTGCCAAAAGCTTTCTGTTAAAACTCTATCATTTGCCGTTAGCGCCATTGTTCTCTCCTATCAATAATGCTTATCTAGGGTTCTAACGGAAAGCATTCTAAGTTCAACCCAAATATAAGTTTACACCATGTGAAAACATGTCGCTTCAGGGATAATCTATTGACCTCCATACCGTTCAATAACAGCTATGCGGCCTTACCGGATGTATTTTACACCAAACAAAGCCCCGCCCCGTCCCCCGATCCAACCCATATAATGGTGAACGATGATTTGGCGGCAGAACTGGGCATAGACGCTGCATTTTTACACTCTGATACCGGCCTTGCAATGCTTGCGGGCAACGCGATGCCAAAAGGCGCTGACCCTTTGGCTATGGTCTATGCAGGTCACCAGTTTGGCGGCTGGTCGCCACAGTTGGGTGATGGTCGCGCATTATTGTTGGGCGAAGTTTCAGGCTATGATATCCAACTGAAAGGGTCGGGTCGCACTCCCTATTCACGCGGCGGCGATGGAAAAGCGGCAGTTGGTCCGGTTATCCGCGAATATATCGTCTCCGAAGCCATGCACGCACTTGGCGTTCCCACCACCCGCGCATTGGCAGCCGTTACAACGGGCGCAGATGTCATCCGTGAAACCAGACTTCCGGGTGCGATCATCACCCGTGTTGCCAAATCACACATCCGCGTCGGCACGTTCCAGTATTTCTATGCAAATAATGACAAAACCGCCCTGCAAACTCTTGCCGACTATGTCATCGACAGACATTATCCAGAGGCGCGAAAAGCCGAAAATCCTATACAGGCATTTTATGCAGGTGTTATTGCACGTCAAGCCAAACTCATCGCACTCTGGATGAAGTTCGGCTTTATCCACGGTGTGATGAACACCGACAATTGCCAAGTTGCAGGTGAAACCATCGATTACGGCCCCTGTGCCTTTATGGACGCATTCGACCCGATGAAAGTATTTAGCTCCATCGATGGGCAGGGCCGTTACGCGTGGGGTCGCCAACCACAAATGGCGCATTGGAATTTGACGCGTCTGGGCGAAGCTTTGTCACCGATTTGGGGTTCAGACGAAGACACCACCGTTGAAGGCATAGAAACCAGTTTAGAAAACTTTGGCGTAGCCTTTACCGCCCATTTCCAAAACGAATTTGCGCTAAAGCTTGGTTTAAATGCTCCAAATGCACAATTTCAGGAAATAACATTCCAGACCATGACAGCGCACGCAGTGGACTTCACTTTATTCTTTTCGCATTTGCGCAGGTTGAACACAGACGATCACAGAACTAGGTTTACAGACTTGTTCAATGATAAATCTGCGGCAGATACATGGCTGGCACAATGGCATGAGGCCAAGAAAGAAAGCGGCATTGCGCCTGATGACAGCCAAGCTCTCATGGACGCGGCCAATCCGATCTATATCCCGCGCAACCACCGTGTCGAGGCCGCAATTCAGGCTGGCACCACAGGGGATTACGCCCCCATGCGCCGCCTAAACCGCATCCTGCAAAACCCGTATGAACAGCAAAAAGATGCGGATAAGTATGAAGAAGTCCCCAAGCCCGAAGAAGTTGTTCAACAGACGTTTTGCGGGACGTGAAATGGTTAAAATTGTGCCGCTTAGAGAACTCGAATCTCCCACCCCATTGACAGGCCTCAGGCAGAGGTTCGGTGTGGAGCATCCCGTTTCACAAGTGTTTGCGACTAGAGCCAGTTTTGGAAAACTCACTTGCCGTATTTAGCTTTGTTTAAGTAAGGTATCTACCGGACTTAACTTTATGGCTTGTCAGTAACCTAATTAACTAATCACAAATTGGTCAAAAGGTGCTTTTGATATTGACATAGAAATTTGCAAATGTGGCTATTTTGTGTTATTCGATTCGTTAATGAATGAAGTTAGCACTGAACTTCTATTTGTATTGGCTTTATTTATTGTAAGAATATTGTAATTGATCAAATGTAACTAGGGAGTAAAAAATGTATAGAAAACAAATTGCTGTCAGCGTGCTTGCGCTTGGCATAGGTCTCGCGGGATACGCACAGGCAGCCACGCAAAACATAAAGCTTGGGTTCATGATGGACGAATCCGGCAGTGTCGCTAGCGCCGATTATCTTGCGGCCATGGATTCGCTGGCCGATGCGCTTTCGGCCAACATTCCGTTGGCAACCCCAGCCGTCGCCTATGAGATCACTGTCGTGTCTTTCGGGAACGTGGCCGATGTTATCGTGAACAAGGCGGTCATCAACAATATCGGAGATCTGGCAGCTGTGAACGCGGCCATCAAGGCCGATACATACAGCAATGGCTTCGCCACCTGCTATGAATGTGCCTTCGACCTTATGAGGACCACAGTCGGCGCGGTGTCAAACACCGACATCGGTATCTTGAACATGATGACCGATGGCAACCCGAACTCGGGCGGCGACGGTACCGCGGGGCGCAATGAGCTGATCGGAGCGGGTTGGGATTCGCTGAGTTTCGAATCTGTGGGATCAGGTGCGGACAACACGGATCTTGCAGCGCTTGGCTTTGACACGGGCGGTGTCGGTGGCCTCACGATCCTTGGAACAGACGCGGTCGGCGGTATCACCGACCCGCTGAATATAGCCTTCGTGCTGCCAGTATCGGATTTCGGCGCGGCCTACACAGCGGCGATTAACAAGAAGGTCCAGCAGATCGTCACCCCGAACCCGGTTCCGGTTCCAGCGGCCTTGCCGCTTATGGCTGGCGGGCTGAGTCTCTTGGGTCTGCTCGGCGGTTGGCGTCGTCGTCGTCCAGCAGCCTAACACGGCACAAAAAGTTCAAAATCTAAAAGGGGTGGGGTTTTCTCACCCCTTTTTTTGTGCTCGCAGACTTATTTCTCGACTTTCTGCAACTGGATCAGCTGTGACCGCTCGCCAACCCATATCGCGATCGCCGATCTTACTGCGGCCTGGGTCAACTTGTCATGGCTGTCGGGGGCCTCGGCCGGGACCATGGTCGCATCGGTCCATATCCACGCGCCGCAGGGCAATCGGCCGTTGCAGGCGGCCACACCTTCAGAGGCCAGCAACTCCTGGCTCAGCCCCTCGGGGCACAAAAGAAGCGTGACCATGCCGTTTTCGCCCATGACCTGACAGACCGGGTTTTCGACGGCTTCTTGCGCCGTGGCCGGCAGGGCCAGACCGATGGTCGCCGCTAATATGATTGTCGCAGTCTTGATAAGCATCCCGCACCTCTTTTACCTATTACAATAGTGATGAAACATAGCAGACTTTCGGCGATTTGTGAAGTACCGGTGGTGCCGCTGAGAGGACTTGAACCTCCGGCCACATCATTACGAATGACGTGCTCTACCATCTGAGCTACAGCGGCGTTTGCACTGTGTAACGCCTCATATATCCTCCTGCAAGATATCACATGATTGCCTTTCCACTAAAATCACATAGAACAGCCTAATGAACCTTGTTGCGCTAAAATCACCCAGCTTCCGCTTGTATTTTCTAGGTGGCCTCTTTGCCGTCAACGGATTGTGGATCATGCGCATCCTGATCGGCTGGATGGCGTGGGAATTAACCGCCTCTGCCAGCTTTGTCGGCTTTGTTGCTGCACTTTCCTTGCTACCGACTTTTCTGACGGGGCCGTTTTTTGGTGTTCTCATCGATCGGGCCAATATCAAACTGGCCGCCATTGGCACGAACAGTTCAATGATTGTCTGTATCTCGGCATTGCTGGCCATTCACCTGATGGGCCACCTTAACCCAAGCCTGCTGTCCACCATTGCTGTGGCCATTGGCATCGTTTCTTCCGCGCATCATCCTGTGCGCATGTCGCTGGCTCCGCGGTTGGTTCAAAAGGAACATGTGGGGTCTGTTGTGGCACTTGCTGCCCTGAATTTTAATACCGCACGCATGATCAGCCCCGCATTGGGCGGGATTATCATTGATCAGTTCGGCATCACATCTGCTTTGATCATTTCAACCCTGCTCTATCTGCCCAGCCTGATGATCGTGCCATTCCTGAAACCGCGCACACCGCAAACGCCTAAAAATAAAGAAGCTTTTTTAACAGCCCTGAAAAACGGTATTGAATATATTTGGTATCGCCCGGAATTGCGACTGGTTCTTTTGATGACGGCACTGATGGCCCTGTCTGTGCGCGGTACGACAGAAATCCTGCCCGTCGTGGCAGATGGGCTTTTCAACAAAGGGGCCATAGGTTTAGGGCAACTTGGCTCGGCCGTAGGTGCAGGTGCTGTCATGTCTGCAATCCTCAAGGCCTTCGGCCCGCTTCAGGCAACAAGAACCATGGCATTGTCCACACTCGCCATAACAACGATCGGCATCCTGTCAGTGGCGGTATTCGGTAACTCCACCAATTGGAATATAACGCTTATAGCTGCTGCAATACTGGGCTTTACCAGCACTCATCTGGGCGTAAGTCTGCAATCATCAATGCAGGCAAACCTGCCTGATGAAATGCGCGGGCGCGTTATGTCGCTTTGGATTGTTGTTGCAACCGGGGCCTCGGCCCTTGGTGCTTTTTCCATCGGGGTTGCTACCGAAACACTTGGCCTGTCGATCAGCACATATATTTTGACAGCCGCCTGTCTAGCATTCTTTATCTGGCTTATCTTGTCGACAAAAAAAATGGGGGGATAATCCCCCCCAGTTTAATATTCAGGCTCTCTTGTTAACCGCTCTCGTTTTTGCCTGCGGCCTGAACTCGTCGGGACGGCGACCAAAGCCGCGCGCCCCTAACTCTTAACTACACCCGCTTGTTGCTCCACAGGTGTTGCATTTCATACATGTACCGTTGCGCACCAACGTGTAGTTGCCACAATCACCGCACGCATCGCCTTCATAGCCCTGCATCTTGGCTTTCATACGATCATCCATCTTTGTGACGGGGGCTGCCACTTGTGCCACAGCACTTGCAACCGCTTCCGACGCACCGACGGCCTGAGCCCCGCCGCCAAACAGATTGCCGACACCGCCCTGTAGTACCACCAGTTCTTGTGGCATACGGTTGCGGTGGTATCCAGGCGACACCACGTTGCGCAGCATCGCTACCGCATCTTCAGACGCAGGTGTGATGTTGCTTTTGCCCTCTTCCACACCGCGACCCAACTCGTCAAATGTGTCACCAGTCGGTTTGACATGCGCAAGGTCTGAGCGGTCCAGATAGGACACCGCAAGTTCACGGAAGATGTAATCCAACACAGATGTTGCATTCTTGATGCTGTCATTACCCTGCACCATACCGGCCGGATCAAAGCGGGTGAAGGTAAACGCATCCACGAACTCTTCCAACGGCACGCCGTATTGCAAGCCCACGGATATAGCGATGGCGAAGTTGTTCATCATCGCCCGGAAACCGGCGCCTTCTTTGTGCATATCGATGAATATCTCACCGATTGAACCGTCATCATATTCACCTGTACGCAGATAAACCTTATGCCCGCCAACAACCGCCTTTTGGGTATAGCCCTTGCGTCGTTCCGGTAGTTTTTCACGCCCTTTGCGGACTTCTCTGACGATAATTTTTTCAACAAGCTTTTCAGCCAGAATTGCCGCACGATCACCCGCCGGGGCTTCTGACAACACCTCATCCAAATCCTCGTCGTCATCCTCAATCAAGGCAGAAGCCAGCGGTTGCGACAGTTTTGATCCATCACGGTAAAGCGCATTGGCTTTCACACCCAGAGACCAAGACAATTCATACGCCGCCTGACAATCCTCGATGGTCGCGTCATTCGCCATATTTACGGTCTTGGAAATCGCACCGGATATAAACGATTGTGCTGCTGCCATCATTGTAATGTGGCTTTTAACAGACAAATAGCGTGTCCCGATGCGTCCGCAGGCATTTGCGCAATCAAATACGCCGTAATGCTCTTGTTTCAAGTGCGGCGCACCTTCCAAGCTCATTGTGCCACAAACATGATTGTTAGCCGCTTCCACCTGTTTTCTGGTAAATCCCAAATGTGACAATAAATCAAACGCAGGATCATTCAGCTGCGTTTCGGGAATACCCAAAGTGCCTTTGCAGAACTCTTCACCCAGTGTCCACTGATTGAAAACAAACCGAATATCAAACGCTGTCGGCAATGCCTTTTCAATCTTGTCCAACTCGTCTTTGCTAAAACCGTGGCCTGTCAAAGTCGTGTGATTGATACCGGGCGCATTGCCCATTGTACCGTGACCAACTGCATAGGAAATAATCTCTTCACCTTCGGATGAAGAATAACCCAGCATTTTCAATGCCGCTGGCACTGATTGGTTGATAATCTTAAAGTAACCACCACCTGCAAGTTTCTTGAATTTAACCAGTGCAAAATCCGGCTCGATACCCGTTGTGTCGCAATCCATCACCAAGCCGATAGTGCCGGTGGGGGCAATCACAGATACTTGCGCATTACGGTAGCCATGTTCTTCACCCAAAGTCACCGCATCATCCCAAGCGGATTTGGACAAAGCAATCAGATCCTGATCAGGGCAGTTAGCATGATCCAAAGGAACAGGTTTCACTTCTAAACCCTCATACCCTTTGGTTTTTGCATAGGCTGCACGACGGTGATTACGCATCACGCGCAACATGTGCTTGGCGTTTTTCTTATGCCCCGGGAACGGTCCCAATTCTTTGGCCATCAAAGCAGAGGTCGCATATGATGTGCCCGTCATGATCGCAGTAATTGCACCACAAAGTGCACGGCCCTCGTCACTGTCGTAAGAGTAGCCCATGTTCATCAGCAAACCGCCGATATTGGCATAACCCAGACCCAATGTGCGGAACTCGTATGACCGCTGTGCAATTTCCTTGGATGGGAATTGTGCCATCAGAACCGATATTTCCAGTGTCATTGTCCAAAGACGTGTCGCGTGAATGTAATCGCCTGATTGGAATTTTGCATCCTTGTAGAACTTCAACAAGTTCATAGAGGCCAGATTACAGGCCGTATCATCAAGGAACATATATTCCGAACATGGGTTTGATCCACGAATAGCCCCGTCTTCAGGGCAAGTGTGCCATGCATTGATTGTATCGTGATATTGAACACCGGGATCGGCACAGGCCCAAGCGGCGTGACCCACCTCTTCCCACAAGTCTCGGGCTTGTACGGTTTTGGCAACCTCACCATCAGTGCGACGGATCAATTCCCAAGGTTCATCATTTTTAACCGCTTTCAGAAACGCGTCTGTTACACGAACAGAATTGTTCGAATTCTGTCCCGCTACTGTCAAGTATGCATCCGAATCCCAGTCTGTGTCATATGTCGGGAACTCGATACTGCTATAACCCTGTTTGGCATATTGCAGTACACGGTTCACATAAGTTTCCGGGATCATAACCTTTTTAGCTGAACGAATAGCCGTTTTCAGGCCCGGGTTTTTCTTGGGATCAAATGCATCCAGTTCGGTGCCGTCCCATGCGCGAATAGCTGCAAATATTTCATTCAACTTTTGTTCGTGCAGTTTAGAACCAGCAACCAAAGACGCAACTTTTTGTTCTTCTTTCACTTTCCAGCTGATGAATTCTTCAACATCAGGGTGATCCATATCGCAGATCACCATTTTGGCTGCACGTCGTGTTGTACCGCCGGATTTGATTGCACCTGCTGCACGGTCACCGATTTTCAAGAATGACATCAAGCCCGACGATTTACCGCCTCCGCCCAGCGACTCATTTGCACCGCGTAATGATGAAAAGTTAGTACCAGTACCTGAGCCATATTTAAATAAGCGCGCCTCACGCACCCAAAGATCCATAATGCCGCCTTCGTTCACCAAATCGTCCTGAACAGACTGAATGAAACAAGCGTGTGGTTGTGGATGCTCGTAAGAATTAACGGATTGTGTAAGTTTACCTGATTTGTAATCTACATAATGATGTCCCTGTGATGGCCCATCAATCCCGTAAGCCCAGTAAAGCCCGGTGTTAAACCATTGTGGAGAATTCGGCGCGGCCATTTGGTTGGCCAACATAAAGCGCATTTCATCGAAATAGACTTTGGCATCAGTTTCACTGTCAAACATGCCGCCTTTCCAGCCCCAATATGCCCAAGTACCGGCTAAACGGTCAAAAACCTGCTTGGCAGATGTTTCGCCCGCATATGTTTCGCCTTTTGCAATCTGTGCATCAGTATCAGGAACAGAGCGCCATAAAAATTCCGGCACATCTTTTTCCGCAACGCGTTTCAACGCCGCAGGAACGCCCGCTTTGCGAAAGTACTTTTGCGCGATCACATCTGCTGCGACTTGCGACCAGCTTGTTGGTACTTCTACGTTTTCCAATGAAAATACGACAGACCCATCTGGGTTGCGTATTTCGGATGTTGTTTTGTGAAATTTTATGCTTGCGTATGCATCTTTTTCTGAATCAGTAAAACGACGATCAATCTTCATATTAGCCCCTATTAAATCAAGAAATTCTTAGCCTTCCCTGAAAATCAGGGTGCGAAATTTCATATTCTTTTTAATGCCGCCCTGCCTCTTCGCCACTATATATAGTGGCTACCTGAACGACATGCACAACTTGTACTAGTTCGCCACTACAGGTCAACGAAAATATTCACAATTTGGTTACATTTAGCTATTGACCCGTAAAAACGAAAACATACCTTGAACAAAGTTTGGCAAAATTGTGACAAACATCAGGCAAAATTATGGCAGCTGCCAAAAATCAGATTTGACAAAAAACATAAGCGACAAAACATCTTATTGGGATTTCTTACGCTACACACTTCAGCAGGGTGGATCATATTCGAGTGATCGAATCTCTTTCGAACAAGTGGGCAAAAAAAATCGGCGCTGGAAATTAACAAAAAGTTAACGTGAATCACGGCTCAAATTCACCAAATCTTCTAAATAACTGGAAATCCCTGATTTTTAGAAATTCAGGTAAAAAATAGGCCCGGCGATCACCGAACCCTAAAAATCTTTTATTCATTTTCACTAGTGGTCGGGACGGCTGGATTCGAACCAACGGCCCCCTGTACCCAAAACAGGTGCGCTACCAGACTGCGCCACGCCCCGACTGTCGCGGGGTTTAAAACGCTTGAACGGAAATGAAAAGCCCAAAAGTGATATATGTTTAATTTTTACATGGCCAAGCGGCAGTTTTCTGGTCAAAGGCGGGATGTTGCAGGCTTGCTCCAACCTGAACCCCTAATGCCTTTGCTAAACCGCCATTTATTTCCAGCACAGCAAAGATATCATTTCCACCGAAAATCGCAGTACGATCCAAAGGCACCGCATTACTATGAATGTTAACCACCAAACCGGTTTGGTCCATAAAAATCATATCCAGAGGGATCAGTGTGTTTTCCATCCAGAAACTGACGCTTTGCGGCTCATCGTAGAAAAATAGCATGCCTGAAAACCGCGCCATGCTTTTTCGAAACATCAAACCTTTTGCACGGGATTCATAGGTGTCTGCGACCTCGACATCAAAGGCGGCAGAACTATTGCCCATTTTAAGTTGCGCACGATCAGGCGCGCATTCAGCAAATACCAGTTGGGTTGAGAGCACCAAAGCGATACATATTGATAGAATAAGCTTTATATCAGGATTTATGTTCTGCCGCAAAATCCCAAGGACGGATTTCAATTGCAAGTTTCCCGCGCGGCCCGGATGCCGTTCGGATACTAACCGCTTCACTTTGCTGTAGCTCTGAAATTCCATAGGCGCGTAATACTTCCGCATGAACAAAAATATCTTCTGTGCTTTCAAATACATTTAAAAACCCAAAACCTTTTACTTTGTCAAACCACTTCACACGTGCTGCAGTTAATTCAGAATGTTCCGACAATGTCGACAGATCTATCCCGGCTTCTTCTAAACCGCGCAACGCATTGTCCGGAAGGCTGTCAGGCTGTTCCATACGCACGATTTCAGAAGCCTGTTGTCCACGTTCTGACGCAACAACCACGATTTCAATCTCGGTTCCTTCGGCTACAGAACTGCGGCCAAAGTTCCTTAAAACATTTGCGTGTAACAGTATATCAGGGCCGCCTTCGTCATCCACGACGAAGCCAAATCCTTTGGTGGTATCAAACCACTTAACTTTACCAGTCTTATTCTGCATTCAAACTACCACCCGAACCCATTGTATTTGCTGCCAGAGAAAAGACAACGATATTAAGCAAAAATGAGTATTAAAATGTGGTTTCTTACATAATTTCAAAATTTTAGTGACATACATCACACGTATCCAAGCTATAAGGAATTATAAAAAAGATCAACAACTATCATGGGTTGAGTCTAACAATCGCCCATCCATCATCACCTGCGCCCATTGTCCAGCGAAATCTATCATGTAGACGAAAGGGGCCATCTGCCCAAAACTCAATCTCAACAGGCTTAATCCGAAAGCCACCCCAAAATTCCGGACGTGGCGGATGCAATCCTAATTTCGCTGTATATTTTGCCACACGCGCAACCAATTGTGATTTTTTTTCCAACACTTGTGATTGCTTGCTTGCATATGCCCCAATACGGCTGCCTAAAGCGCGCGAATTGTAATATTCATCTGCGTCAGACCCATCCTCACGTGTCACCAAACCGCGAACCCGTATTTGGCGCCGTAGAGATTTCCAATGCATCACAAACGCGGCTTTACCCGCAAAATCCAATTCTTGCGCTTTTACACTACCGTAATTTGTATAAAGGACAAACGCATCATCCTCTATTTCTTTCAATAGAACCATGCGTGCGTTCGGCATGCCCTGCGCATCCACAGTTGAAAGTGCTATCGCATTTGGATCATTGGTTTCTTCAGCTTCAGCTTCGGTCAACCAACTGCGAGCGATTTCAAATGGGTCATCCCCTGCAAAAATACCGCTGCGATCAGACATCTTGTAAACTCCTATTAACCGTCGGCAACTTAACTCTTAGTAATTTAGTTTCAAGCCCGATCATCATATATTACAGGTTTATTACAGTTTCATCACAGAACTATATCCTAGCCTTGATGCACACGTGTGGTTACCGTAAACCCTAATAAAATAAATTAGATCGGATCTTCTATGTCGCAAGGAATAATGGCTGGTAAACGCGGATTAATCATGGGCGTTGCCAATGACAAGTCAATTGCTTGGGGCATTGCACGCGCCTGTGCTGAACACGGTGCGGAACTGGCTTTCTCGTATCAGGGCGAAGCTTTGGGTAAACGCGTCAAACCACTGGCAGAAAGCATAAATAGTGATATTATATTGGAGTGTGACGTTACCGACGACGCCTCTATTGATGCATTATTTGATGCACTGAAAGAAAAATGGGGCAAGATTGATTTCGTCGTTCACGCCATCGGCTTTTCCGACAAAAACGAATTGCGCGGCCGCTATGTAGATACAAGTGCCGCCAACTTCCGCATGACCATGGACATATCGGTTTATTCCTTCACAGCCGTTGCCCAACGCGCCGAAAAAATGATGCCGGACGGTGGTGCTTTGCTGACATTGACCTATTACGGAGCCGAAATGGTGATGCCTCACTATAATGTGATGGGGATTGCCAAAGCCGGGCTGGAAGCATCCGTGAAATACATGGCAATGGATTTGGGACCAAAGAACATTCGCGTGAACGCTCTGTCCGCAGGCCCGATCAAAACCTTGGCCGCCTCCGGCATCGGAGATTTCCGGTACATCCTGAAGTGGAACGAGTTGAACACACCTCTGCGCCGCAATGTAACAACTACAGATGTTGGTAAATCCGCCCTCTATCTGTTGTCCGACCTTGCCTCTGGTGTCACAGGTGAAAATCTGCACGTGGATGCAGGTTATCACGTGGTTGGCATGAAAGCGGAAGATGCACCCGACATCGACATTGTAACCGGGCGCAAAGAATGACCGAACGCCTGCCGCACGAAAAAGGTTTTCATATCAGCTGGGATCAAATCCACCGCGATAGCCGTGCATTAGCGTGGCGTTTGGACGGCAAAGGACCCATAGACGGCTCATGGAAAGCAATTGTTGCAATCACACGTGGTGGCATGGCCCCCGCAATGATCATTGCGCGTGAACTGGACGTACGCACCGTCGATACAATCAGTGTAAAATCATACAGCCACCAGGATCAATCCGAAGCTAAAGTGTTAAAAGCACCTGACGCCGACATCATAGGTGACGGAACAGGAATTTTGATCATCGACGATCTGGTCGACAGTGGAAAAACCTTGAAACTGGTGCGCGATCTGTATCCGAAAGCCCATTACGCCACGGTATACGCAAAACCCGAGGGGCGCGCCATGGTCGAAACATTCATCACCGAGGTCAGTCAGGACACATGGATATTTTTCCCCTGGGATATGGCCTTGCAGTATGTAGAACCCTACCGGGGCGTTTAGGGTCAGGACCTATCAATTCTGCACCACTGGTTTGACAGATTTTTTCACTGGGCAGGCACAGTTGCGCAGTAAATATCGTCTATTTTCAAGCAACTGTAACGCACCCAGTGGGGAAATATGCCAAGTCCGAAGGACGTGGTTTTCCCTTCACCTCAGCGGCTTGGCGCACTTGTAAATAGAAATGACTATTGACGGCGCGCACCAAACCTCTGATATTTCGTGAAAACCGCGCCAGTGGCGCATAATTGATAGGTCCTGACCCTAAGCCCATGACAAAACCAACCAACCAAAAACTGTCGCCGGCAACACGTCTGGCACAGGCGCTTCATTTTTACGATGCCCAAACAGGGGCCGTAACACCGCCTATCCAACCCGCTGCCACCTATGCACGCGATACAGATTATGTACCCCGCAAACCATATAACTATCGGCGCGACGGCAACCAGACCACAGCACAGGCCGAAGCAATTATTGCTGATCTGGAAGATGCAACAGAATCCCTGCTGTTCGCGTCTGGCATGTCGGCTGCCAACGCGGTGATCGAACACCTGCCAAATGGTGCCCATGTGGTTGTCCCCAAAGTCATGTACCACGGCGTTTTGAACCAGTTCAAAATGTACCATGCCCGCAACAGGCTGGATGTCAGTTATTACGCCGCAGGTGATCTGGACGAACTGGCCGCTGCCGTCAGAACGGGCGAAACCCAGCTGGTCTGGGCCGAAAGTCCGAACAACCCGGACTGGGAAGTCACCGACATTACCGCCGCCGCCGAAATAGCCCATGATGCAGGGGCTAAACTGGTCACGGATTGCACAGGCACCCCACCCTGCGCCACCCGCGCACTTGATCTGGGCGCGGACATATCGTTTCACTCGGCCACAAAATACCTCAACGGTCATTCAGACATCACAGCAGGCGTTCTGTCGGTGCGTGAAACAGGCCAATATTGGGACGACATCTGGACGGTTAGAAACCTGCAGGGCACTGTATTGCACTCGTTCGATGCATGGTTGTTGATACGTGGCATGCGCACGCTTTTTCTGCGCTTCGAGAAAGCCACCCAAAACGCAATGGCCATCGCCAAACATTTCGAAGGCCACCTGAAACTAACCGCCGTCCGTTACCCCGGCCTGCCATCCCATAAAGGCCACGCCATTGCCAAACGCCAAACCGGCGGGCAATACGGCGGCATGATGTCGATCCTTGTCAAAGGCGGCGAACAAGCCGCTATTGATGTAGCGCGCTTTTGCGAAGTCTTTTACCCCGCCACATCTTTGGGCGGCGTCGAAAGCCTGATTGAACATCGCAAGACCGTATCAGGTGAAGGTTTTCCCGTAGACCCGACCTTGTTGCGCCTGTCCATCGGGATTGAAGACGCCGACGATCTGATCCGCGATCTGGAACAGGCTTTGGCACGCGCGGAAAATTAACAGATGCCCCTTTTCACAATAGACCAGATCAAGCAAGCAGCGCAGTTGGTTTATACCCAAATGCCGCCAACCCCGCAGTATAACTGGCCGATCATCAGCAAAGACATTGGCGCGGACGTCTGGGTTAAACACGAAAACCACACGCCAACAGGCGCGTTCAAAGTGCGCGGCGGCATTACATTCATCGACTGGATCAAACGCACACAACCCGAAATTACGGGCATATGCACCGCCACACGCGGCAATCACGGTCAAAGCCAGGCACGCGCGGCCATTGCCGCAGGTCTAACTGCGAAAATCTACGTCCCCTTTGGTAATTCGGTTGAGAAGAACACCGCAATGCGCGCCTTTGGCGGCGAGGTGATCGAATTCGGCCAAGACTTTGACACCGCCCGTCTTGAAGCCATCCGCGTGGCCGCAGAACAAGGTCTTGCCGTTGTCCCCCCTTTCCACATAGAACTTCTGCGCGGCGTTGCGACCTACGCATATGAGCTGTTCACCAACGTTCCCGATCTGGATACCGTCTATGTCCCCATCGGTTGCGGCTCGGGCATTTGTTCGGTCATTTCCGTACGCGATGCAATGGGTCTGAAAACCAAGGTAGTGGGCGTGGTGTCAACCGAAGCCCAAACCGCCAAACTGTCCGTTGAAGCTGGCCGCCTGATAGAAACTGAAACGGCCAACACCTTCGCCGACGGCATGGCCGTGCGCATCCCAGTTGCGGACGCTTACGATATATATGCAAACGGGGCTGAGCGCATGGTTGCGGTTAGCGAGGACGAGATCGCCGCCGCAATCAAACTGTATTACACTGCAACCCATAATCTGGCCGAAGGCGCTGGTGCCGCAGCCTTTGCCGCGTTGATGCAGGAACGTAACACGATGCAAGGCAAACGCATCGGCGTTATCCTGACCGGCGGCAATATCGATATGGATGTGTTCAGAACGGTAATGCGCGGGGACGTGCCGAAGGTTTAGTGGCGATTCGAGTAGTGAACACCCCACCCCAGCCCAACTGTTACAAAAGCCCATCCCCGATCCACCCAGAGGGGGATGGGCTGCACATTCTTTGAATGCGCCCGATGGGTGCAGCGTTTCCGATCCTATCAAACTTGGCGATTACGTGCGGAGTAATAGCAGTAACAAACCTTAAACAGGCTGAGCCGCTTCCACAATTCGCGCCAGATAAGACGCCCCAACCGGTGCTGCCTCATCGTTGAAATTATAGCTCTGATGGTGCAATGCCGCACTGTCGCCGTTGCCGACAAACACATAGGCACCCGGCACTTTATTCAGCATAAAGGAAAAATCCTCGGCCCCCATGCGCCGTGCTGCCTGATCGCTGACCTTATCCTCACCAACAATACTGGCCGCAACCTTCACCGCAAACGCGGCTTTTTCGGCATTATTAACCGTCGCGGGATAGCCGTCATGATACGTCAGTTCCGCACGTGTTTCATAGGCGGCGGCGATATTTTCCATCACTTCCACAAGCCGTTTTTGCATCACTGCTTTGACCGCCGGCTCAAAACTGCGGATCGTACCCATAATCTTGGCCGTTTCAGGGATCACATTATACGCAGTACCCGCATGAATTTGCGTGACCGAGATCACGCCGCATTCGATAGGGTCAATATTGCGACTAACAATAGTGTGCAAGGATTGCACCATCGCTGTGGCCGCCACAATTGGATCAACCGAAAAATGCGGGCGCGCCGCATGACCCCCTTTGCCGAAAATCTCGATCTCGAAGTCATCGACCGAGGCCATCACAGGCCCCGCGCGGGTTTGAAATTCACCCACAGGCAATTCAGGCATATTGTGGATCGCAAAAACCTGTGAAATTCCGTATTTCTCGATCACACCTTCTTCACACATCACTTCGGCCCCGCCGCCACCTTCTTCGGCAGGTTGAAACATCAACACCACGCGCCCCGAAAAATTGCGGGTTTCAGCCAAGTACTTCGCCGCCCCCAGCAACATCGTTGTATGCCCGTCATGCCCACAAGCGTGCATCTTGCCCTCGTTTGTTGACGCATATTCCAGACCTGTCATCTCGGGCATCGGCAACGCGTCCATATCCGCACGCAAACCAATCGTACCACCCTCGCCCTTACCTTTGATCACAGCCACCACACCCGTCTTGGCCCAGCCTTCGGAAATATCATCAATGCCAAATTCCTTCAGACGCTCAACAACAAACTTGGCTGTCTCATGGCATTCAAAACCCAGCTCAGGGTTTGAATGGATGTGTTGACGCCATTCGGCCATTTCATCGAAAGAATTCGCAATACTATTGATAACGGGCATAGCTCGTGTACTCCTAATGTTTGACACTACCATAGCCAGACAAATTCAAATTAGAAAAGCCCTCAATGACAAAATACAACGAAAGCCAATCACTTTGCCTTGACCCAAACGGTGGACTGCCCCGCCTGTTGGAAATCATGGCACGCCTGCGTGATCCCGAAACCGGTTGCCCTTGGGATATCGAACAGGATTTCAAATCCATTGCCCCATACACAATCGAAGAAGCCTATGAAGTTGCGGACGCAATTGAACAGAATGATATGTCCGAATTGGAAGGTGAGTTGGGCGATCTCCTGTTGCAGGTTGTCTATTATACGCAGATGGGAAGCGAGGATGGTTGCTTCACTTTTGACAGTGTGACACGAAAAATATCCGACAAAATGGTCCACCGCCATCCGCATGTTTTCGGCGATGAGAGTCGCGATAAATCAGCAACGCAACAAACTGTGGATTGGGAAAAAATCAAAGCCGCAGAGCGTGCCGATAAAGACCAGGAACAATCCAAGACTCTGGACGGTATTGCCCGAAACCTGCCGGCATTAACCCGCGCAGTGAAACTGCAAAAGCGTGCAGCACGTGTCGGATTTGACTGGCCATCCACGCATGAAGTATTGGATAAAATCAATGAAGAATGCGCTGAATTGGTAGAAGCACGCAACAAACTATCACATATCGAACAATTTGAGGAATTTGGCGATCTGAT
>JAJFHY010000052.1 GCA_021775375.1 Amylibacter sp.
GGCTCAAGGCTGTGAATATTGGTTTTGCCGCAAGCACGGGCAAATAGCTGTGCTTCGATGGTCAGCGTGTGCAGGAAGTTGTAGACACGCTCGGCAGCTTCATCCGGGTCAAGCCGCGCACGAAGTACCGGATCTTGCGTCTCAACACAAACCGGACAACGACCCGTATGGCAATTGTAACAATTCACTGGGGATTGACCGACTTCTTCATCGAAGTTGGCCTCGGGGATGTCCTTGTTACAGTTCAATGCCATCATGACCGAATGGCCGATAGCGATGGCATCTGCACCAAGGGCAATGGCCTTTGCAACATCTGCACCGTTACGGATACCACCGGCATAAACCAGACTGATTTCACCACGTTTGCCCAGATCATCTATCGCTTTGCGCGCCTGACGGATTGCGGCTATACCCGGAATACCTGTATCTTCGGTTGCAAGATGCGGTCCGGCACCTGTCGAGCCTTCCATACCGTCGATATAGATACTGTCAGGATCGCATTTTACGGCCATACGAACATCGTCATAAACACGCGCAGCACCCAGTTTCAGCTGTATCGGGATTTGCCAATCAGTCGCTTCACGGATTTCCTGAATTTTCAAGGCAAGGTCATCTGGACCCAACCAATCAGGGTGACGTGCAGGAGAACGTTGGTCGATACCAGCAGGAAGTGAGCGCATCTCGGCAACCTGGTCGGTCACTTTTTGACCCATCAGGTGGCCACCAAGGCCAACTTTACAGCCCTGACCGATGAAGAACTCAACGCCGTCAGCCAAAACCAAGTGGTTCGGGTTAAAGCCATAACGTGATTGGATACATTGGTAGAACCATTTCGAGCTATAGCGGCGCTCATCAGGGATCATACCGCCTTCACCGGAACAGGTTGCCGTGCCAGCCATGGTTGCCCCACGGGCCAGCGCCGTTTTTGCCTCATATGATAAGGCACCAAAGCTCATGCCGGTCACGTAGATCGGTATATCCAGCTCAAGTGGACGTTTGGCACGCGGGCCAATCACTGTCTTGGTCAGGCATTTCTCGCGGTACCCTTCGATCACAAAGCGTGTCAAAGTGCCCGGCATGAATGTCAGATCATCCCAATGTGGAATTTTCTTGAACAAAGACATGCCACGCATACGATAGCGCCCGAGTTCCGATTTGATGTGAATGTCGTCGATGACGCGCGGCGGGAAAATAAAACTATCCCCCATCCGGGTTGTATCCCGGTCGAGCGGTTTCTTCGTTTTGATGTCACCATCAGCCATTTTGCTATTCCTTTCCGCCCTTTAAAGAACGATCTTCTTTTCAGAAGGTTCAAGATTATCGTAGTTCCACAGTTGTCGGCCAGCGACGACTTTGGTGAAATGATCAACGCCCTTTTCGGGCAACAGACCATATTGGATCAGTTTGCGGGTCAGCCATGCTTTGTCGAGGTCGGTTAGTTCGCCTTCAACTGCATCCACCCCGAACGATTTGATGTCACCACCGACATAGATCGTGCCGTCGTACATCGAGTCGCCAAGATTTTTACCCGCGTTGCCACAGATAACCATGCGGCCACGTTGCATCATAAATCCTGTCAATGCGCCAGTGTCACCACCGACGATGATCGTACCGCCCTTTTGGTCGATCCCGGTTCGCGATCCGACAGATCCTTTGGACACCAAATCACCGCCGCGGATCGCCGCGCCGAAAGTCGATCCGGCATTTTTTTCGACTACAACCGTTCCAGCCAGCATATTCTCACCGCAGGACCAGCCAACACGTCCGTTGATCGTCACATTCGGGCCATCAAGAAGGCCAACACCAAAATACCCAAGTGATCCTTCAAAAATCAGCCGCAGACGTGTCAGAATGCCCACACCAAGCGAATGCTTGCCGCGTGGGTTTTTGATCACAATAGTGCCATACCCTTCCTGCATAAGTGCGCGGATTTTCTTATTTGCCTCGGTCGACGTCAATTCATCCACGTCCAATTCGGTACGCTTGTTAAAATCAACATCCGGCGCCCATGGGTATTCAAACCGTTCTTCTTCGTCTGGATTGAATTCGATCCGCATAGCCCGACCCGTCAGTTGGTCAGTGCGCATTCCGAGCGCGGTAACCCGCTCTTCCTGGGTCATTTCTTTTAAATCAGCATCACTCACGCTTGCCATACCCGAACCTCCTCATCATAGGGATCAGTGGTGTCTATTTCGTGCGGCAGGATCGCGCGAATGGCTACCTCTTCTGATGCCATCGCGATTAGATCGTCGCTTTCGTACAGAACCAGCGGTTTGGCAGCCATCGTATCTTTGGCCATGCCCAGTTGATCCTTGGTAGCCACAAGATAAGTAAACACGCCGTCAATTTCTTCTATCGAACGCGTCAGACTTTCCTCTAGCGACACGCCATTGGCCAGATTGTCGGCTGTGTAAACTGCCAGCAATTCACTGTCACAACTGGATTGAAACCGGTGGCCTTTACGTTCCATTTCGCGGCGCATGATCCAGTAATTGGTGATCTGACCATTATGAACCACTGATACATCGTTGTATGGGAATGCCCAATATGGATGCGCCGAGCGGATATCCACGTCTGATTCCGTCGCCATCCGTGTATGACCAATGCCATGGCTACCTTGGAAATTCTCGAGTCCATATTGTTCGGACACGACGGCGGCATCGCCAAGGTCTTTGATCAACTCAAGACCGTTGCCCATAGACATGATCTCGACGCCTTCAATATCTTCGATGTGGCGCGCCATTTTTTCGGTGTCGCCATCATGGCTAATGATGAAGCGATGGGCATAATCAGTGGCTTTTTCACGGCCTTTTATTACAGCACCATGTAGCTTCATCCGTTTTTCAACTTCTTTCAAGCGCTCGGCAACAACCTCGTGCATGTCAAAGCCCTTGTTCATGTCCTCCTGTTCGGCCAACACAAAGCGCATAATATAGTCGCCCTCTTTGCCTTCGCCGTAGACCGCGTAACCGGTGCTATCTGGACCACGGTGTTTGAGTGCCTGCAACATTGCAGTCATCTCTCCCCCGACGTTAGAGCTTTTGCCCTTATGAATTAGTCCTGCAATTCCACACATTAGATGCGCTCCTTCTCAATTTCGCAGAAATCGGACGGCGGGACGAACCCGCCGCTGTTAAGTGGAATACTCCTTAAGGGAGGCATTCCATGTAAGTGTCTTTGTCCCATTCGGTCACGCTCGCCATGAAGCGGGCATATTCATCCGACTTGTATTCGTGATACAGGCGATACATTTCACCTGGTAAACCGCGTTTCACAACTTCACTTTTCTCCAGATGTTCCAGCGCTTCACCCAAGGACATCGGCAGTTTCTTGACCTGCTTGCCCGCTTTGATGGCGTCATAAATGTTGCGCTCTTCCGGCTCACCCGGATCCAGCTCGTTAGTGATGCCGTCATCCATGGCAGCCAACAATGTCGAGCCCATCAAATATGGGTTCACCATAGAGTCAACTGAACGGTATTCAAACCGACCGGGGGCAGAAACCCGCAAACCCGTAGTACGGTTTTGGAAACCCCAGTCAGCAAAGACCGGTGCCCAAAAACCTGTATCCCAAAGACGACGGTATGAGTTCACAGTTGACGAACCGATTGCTGTCAGGGCCTGTAGATGGTGAACAACCCCGCCAATGGCATCTAGGCCTTCCTTGCCCGGCATCTGCGGGTCATCGTTGTCTGGCATAAATGTATTTTGGCCACCTTTGACATACATGTAATTGTCGGCCATGCCCGGCAGGTTGTCGACATCGTTGCCGCAACGCACCAACTCATCCTCGCCACCGCGCCATAAGCTCATGTTGTGGTGACACCCGGATGCAGAAACGCCTTCGAAAGGTTTGGTCATGAAACAGGCGAAAATGCCATTTTCACGGGCGACCTGTGCGCATATCTGACGGTAGGTTGTCAGACGGTCAGCGTTACGCAAGACATCGTCAAACATCCAGTTCAGTTCCAACTGACCCGGCGCATCTTCGTGGTCCCCCTGGATCATATCCAGGCCCATTTTACGCGAATAACGAATGGCCTGCATAGACACGGGGCGCAAAGATTCAAATTGGTCGATATGATAGCAATATGGCTTGGAATAGCCATCATTCGGCTTGCCGTTTTCATCATATTTCAGCCACATCATTTCTGGCTCGGTGCCGATGCGTAGGCTGCGGCCGTGCTTTTTCTTAAACTCTTCATGCATACGGCGCAGGTTGCCGCGACCGTCTGAAGTCAGGTAGCCACCCGGATTTACTTTTTCTTCGCGATTGCGAAACAGCGTGGAATACATCCGGCCAATTTCCGGGGCCCAAGGAAGCTGCATAAAGGTTTCCGGCTCTGGAATACCAACCAGTTCGGCGGCTTCAGGGCCATAACCCAAATAATTTCCGGCGCGGTCAGTGAACAAATTCATTGTCGCGCCGTAAACCAGTTGAAACCCTTTTTTAGAAACGGTTTCCCAGTGATCGGCAGGAATACCTTTACCCATGATCTTACCGGTAATCGAGACGAATTGAAGATAGAGATATTCAATCCCCAATGCGTCAATCATCTTACGGACTTCTTTGATTTTTTCGTCACGCCCCGGCGCGTCTACAAATCTTTCTAGGTCTGTTTCAGCCATTTTTTACTCCCTAATTGGTTTCAATAACGGGGTTTTTCACCCCTTAGTTTTAATTCATTAACTCCACGGATATGGTGAGTTGGACACCGGGTGCAGTTCACCTTTTTCAAAGCGGTCGAACCGGAAAGGTTCCAATAATTCCTGGGTCTCACCCAGAACTTCGTCGGCAATCAAGTGACCAACACCCAGCATTTTCCAGCCATGGTTGCTATCAGCAATTACGGTTGCGTTTTCATGAAAGTGGTCAAAAACAGGAAAGCTGTCCGCTGTGAAACAGCCGATGCCACCCGATGCTTCACGGTGGTATTTTCCCATCTGCCCTTCATAACGTTTCTGGCAATGGGCCAGCGCGGAAACCCACATATGGGCAAACTCATCGGATGCTACAAATTCCGGGCTGGACGGGCCGTAGGGGTCGATCTGAACTTTGTCCCATGGCGTTTCGACCTTATAAGGAGATGCACCGCCTTGAATGCCGCCAAAGTGCCAGTCCGGTTTGTAATAGATGCCCCACATTTCATCCGTTACCAATGAACCATCCACAGTCGAATACAAAGGGGCATCCGTATCAACATGGATCACAGGTGGCAGTGTACCATCATCGGCGCGGCCAAGGTCAGGATCTATTTGAAGAACACCTTCTTCAAGTTGCCAGAACCGCCACATGTCAACGTCATTATGAACCACGCCATCCAGCCCCTTGACCGTAATTTGGCCTGGCATATCCAACATCGCCCAGAAATCACGCGCCCACGGTCCGGCTGCAATTACAACTCTTTCACAGGTAATCGCACCCTTGTCGGTTTCCACTGATTGAATGCTTGACGATCCGCTTTCTGTATTAAGTCCTTTTACAGTGACACCCGAGATTATGCGTACACCCAGCTTTTCGACTTTGTCAGCCAGCGCATACATTGTCTTCGTCTGATTGGAAAACCCGCCGCGCTTTTCGTGTAAAACACTGGTGATATTCTGTG
>JAJFHY010000053.1 GCA_021775375.1 Amylibacter sp.
CCGCGATTCACTTTGTATAAAGTAAAACTATCTTATAAATATGATGCCATCCGGTGCCGCACTCCTGATCACTAAGGCTGAATATAATCCGATGACCACAACAGATGAAAAATATGCAGTCGACCTTACAAATGACGGCGTAACTTTGTGGCATCGTGATGCAGATAAGCCGTGGCAACTATTGGGTGAGATTGCCCTAGATGCCCAAGACTTTTCCGACCGTATTGAACAGCTTAAAACAAACCACGGACCAAATGCCGGTGAAAAATTTATAACCCGGGTACGCATTCCACAATCCGAGGTTTTTATCTCCGATATTGATTTGAGTGATGTCGGTGACGCCGATATTAACCCCAAAGTCAACGATTTCCTTGCACAAAATACACCATACAAACCGCAGGAATTATATTTTGATGTGGATAAAAAGGCCGACACGGATGTCGATTATGTGGCAGCAATCACAAAGCAGACAATCAAGGAGGCGAAAGAATTCATATCAGGCTTAGGATTTGAAGTGGCTTTTTACACAACTAAACTGGATGAATCCGACTATACGAAAAACCCACGTTTTTATGATGGTGATCCGCCAGCCCCGGTTGTAGATATCGATAAAAAAGAGATCAGTGAAACTCCACCCAAGGATATTTCTGTACCGCCACCGCCGGTAAGTTCAACTTTGAAAGCGGGAAAGAGCAAAAAATCCAAGACTAAAGCCAGTGATGAAATTGTTTCATCAGATAAGTTGATAGCGGATAATCCTGAAATTCCGAATGCGGATGATAGTACGAAAGACCTGAATGCATTTGAAACAAAACGCAGTGAAATATTAGTTGCGGATAATAATTCAGGCAACAAACCACCCTCCCCGAACGCACAATTATCTGCCGTTCCACCACCTCCCCGCATTTCTATTGATGTTCCGCGCAAACAAAACACGGCACCTGTAACCGGCCCGATTAAAACACCGCAAGGTGATGTAACCAAAACTGATACAAGTCGTTTTTTCAAAATGCGTAATATTGCTTTCATTGCCGTTATAGGACTGATTGTTCTGTTATACTGGTTCTTTTCAGCAATGTTTGACGGCAAAAAAGAAATTTCACTGATTGAGCAAATTCCAGCTACCGAGCCATTTGTAATTACTGAACCGCAATTGCTGAAATACCAGGTGTCATTGGACACAACCCCAATTTTTATGCAAAACGCCACTGATAAGAATTTTCAATGGCCGCAGTTGCAAGCCCCCAGTTCTTTGGTCGAACCGCCACTAGATGACGTTAATCAAAACATTGATAAAGCTGCGGTAACGCAGAAATCGGCTAAAATCGACGCACCTACACCAGAGGCCATAATTGCCGAGCAGGAAATACTTACTGAAAACAATCCTCCTGCAAAAGAATCTGAACAGATGAGCATCACGGCCGAGGTTGCACCTGATCCAATGCCGGAAACAGCACCGCAGACGGTTGATGTTATTATCCCAGACAAAACCGAACCTGCTATCGCTGAAGTCGCGGAACCTGACCTGTTATCAATGGCAGACCCAGCACTTAAAAGCACATTGCCAAAACCCCGCCCGCCTTCAATTTCAGAAAAAGCAAAAGCCGCAAAAAATTCCTTATTGGCATTGGCCGATCCAACCCTTGCAAGCACAAAACCCAAATCCCGACCTGCCAGTTTAAGCGTACCAATAGAAAAAATTAATCCGCTTGAAATCGAGGTCGCCATTCAACAAGCGGTTAATGAAACCACAAGACCTCGCTCACGGCCCAAAAGCCTTAGTAGAACCGTAGCCAGAGCAACTAAAAACTCTGAAACGGTTCAAACATCCGCCTTAATAGCATCTTTACCCGAAGATGCCGCAAACGGCACATCAATAGCCAGTGATCCGTCTCCGGCCAATATACAAAAAGAGGCTACCGAACGTTCAAGGCTCAGCAAAAACCAAATATCCTTGATCGGTGTTTTCGGCAAACCCTCTGCCCGCCACGCGCTGTTGCGTATGCCAAGCGGCCGCTTCGTAAAAGTAAAGTCAGGTCAGAAAGTTGGTGGATGGAAAGTATCGGCAATCGGAGAAAGCTCAGTCAGGATTATCAAGGGCAACCGCAATCAGATTCTACGGATGCCTAAATAATTTATAGTAAAAACATTGCGGCAAGCCCTAGAAACGCAAAAAAGCCAACAATATCAGTAACTGTAGTCACAAACGCCCCGGACGCCAATGCGGGGTCTATCCCTATTTTATCCAGACTGATCGGCACCAAAATACCTGCCAACCCCGCAACAACCAGATTGCCGATCATCGCGACCCCCAAAACAACACCTAACATTGGTAAACCGTACCAATAATATCCAACTACACCGATGACACACGCGAAAAGCAAACCATTCAACAGCCCAACACCCAATTCACGCCGGATAACACGGCCTGCATTTGCCGATGTTAAATCCTTTGTCGCCATAGCACGCACAGTAACAGTCAGGGTTTGCGTCCCCGCATTACCGCCCATTGAGGCCACAATCGGCATCAAGACAGCCAATGCAACAAGTGCATCAATCGTTTCGGCAAACTGCGCGATCACAATAGATGCAAGGATCGAGGTTATAAGATTTACAGCCAACCACGGAAATCGCCGCCTTGTTGTTGACCAGATATTATCAATCAGGCTTTCGTCACCGACCCCTGCCAAACGTTTGATGTCTTCTTCCGCGTGATCATCAAGAACCTCCATTGCATCATCCATCGTGATGACACCAACCAGACGATTATCAGCATCCACTACGGGTGCGGACACCATATTATACTGGTTAAACGCATATGCGACATCTTCTTGGGATTGCAACACGGGGATAGTACGGAATTCTTCATCCATAATGTCGGTTAGTTTTATCTCGCGCGCTGACGACAGCAGACTTGATAGCGGCACTTTACCCACAGGTGACAGCCTTGCATCGACCATCACCACGTCATAAAACTGATCC
>JAJFHY010000054.1 GCA_021775375.1 Amylibacter sp.
GCTTCTTCATCTTCCAGTTGGCTGATCTCTTCTTCGATTGCCGCCGAGATCACCACACAGGCAGCACCTTGGGATGCGGCCATTTCCGCTACACCTGCCGAATGCGCATTGCCAGCGCCTGCATTTTCCTCTTCGACATTACAGACGAAAACGATTTTCTTCGACGTCAGCAAGCCCAGCATCTTCCAGACTTTTTCTTCGTCTTCCGCAATTGTGATTGTACGCGCGGACCGGCCGTTTTCAATGGCCGCTTTTGCGCGTTCCAGCAGATCTTTTTGCATCAATGCTTCTTTGTCGCCGCCTTTTAATTTACGCACCAGACCGGTCAGACGTTTTTCGATATTTTCAAGATCCGCCAGCATCAGTTCGGTTTCGATAATCTCGGCGTCCGCCACCGGATCAACGCGGCCGTCCACATGGGTTACATCATCATCTTCAAAACAGCGCAACACATGGGCAATGGCGTCACACTCACGGATGGTGGCAAGGAACTTATTCCCCAACCCCTCGCCTTTGGAAGCGCCTTTCACAAGTCCCGCAATGTCAACGAATGTCATGCGGGTCGGGATAATTTTGCCGGAGCTTGCGATTTTCGCCAACACTTCAAGCCGCGCGTCAGGCACAGACACCTCGCCCACATTGGGTTCAATGGTACAAAATGGAAAGTTTGCCGCTTGCGCCGCCGCCGTTTTGGTCAGCGCGTTGAACAAGGTGGATTTCCCCACATTCGGCAGACCGACAATACCTGTTTTAAAACCCATGATGCACCTTGATTATATTGTTAAACTCGCCTGCATCTACGAAAAATGCAGACGAAGAGCAACGCTAATTATCAGTCAGTTATCAAACGGGTTTCACCTGCAACCAGAATTGGTTGTCCCTTGCCCGCGGTCGGGGTCACTTTCAGGCGCGAAGGCACACCCATGTCAGCCCCTTGATAGATTGTGAAGGGTTGATCCACGCCTCTTGCATCACGCATGTACCCCGCCAATGCCGCAGCTGCCGCTCCTGTTGCGGGGTCTTCATACACGCCGTGACCTGCAAACGGGTTGCGGCTATGTATAACTTCAGGGCTTTCCTGCCAAACCAGATTAATTGTTACCAATTCAAATGCCTGCATCAAGGCGGCACCTATATCGAAATCGTAAATCATTTCCTGCAACGATCCGTGATTTTTCAAAGGTATCAGCAGATGTCGCGCCCCGCCGTTGATCAAAGTTATATCCAGATCATCGGCAAGATCGCTTTCGACCCAACCAAACAGTGCCAAAACTTGCGCACGCAATTCAGGATCAGGATCTTCGTATTTTGTACTAGGAGACGTCAATTTGGCTGACCAATTGCCATTTTCTTCAAACGCATCAACCGAGATTTTTGCGTCGTTCAGCTGAAGTTGGTACGTACCTGCCCCTTTTGCAGCGCCCAAGGCTGCGCCCAATGCAATGGTCGCATGGCCGCAGAATGCAACTTCGGCCTCTGGTGCAAAATACCGAACCCGAAAACCATTTTCTTGGGGGGCGGCAAAGACGGTTTCTGAATATCCGACTCTTGCAGCAACAACCTGCATCTCTTCGGTTTCTGGCAACATGTCAGACAATACCACTCCTGCTGGGTTGCCACCCGCACCGTTTAGTGAAAATGCTGCGATTTTTTGAATATCCATTCTATTTTCCTTTTTTGATTTATTCTCATTAAATCAGATAATACAAAACAACAAATGATGAGTTGTTAAAGTACCATCACAGATAGTGATGAATTGAAAAAGAATTTCGTCTACCCCATTGAACTTTTTGCAAAGCACGGGCAAACCACACAAAGTAATATAAGGGGTCTGGCATGACACGCATCGACGACAAATTTGCAGAACTGAAAGCGGCGAAAAAATCCGCGTTTGTGTCTTATATCATGGCAGGTGACCCCAATTACGACACCTCCCTTGCGGTTATGAAGGGCCTTCCCGCCGCAGGTGTGGACATCATCGAACTGGGTCTGCCGTTCACCGACCCCATGGCCGATGGGCCGACCATTCAGTTGGCCGGCGGACGCGCACTTGATGCGGGCATGACGTTGAAGAAAACGCTGGCAATGGCGACCGAATTTCGCCGCGATGACACCACCACCCCGATTGTGCTGATGGGCTATTACAACCCGATCTATGCGATGGGCGTTGAGGCATTCATTGCCAACGCCACCAAAGCGGGCATCGACGGGCTGATCATCGTTGATCTGCCGCCCGAGGAAGACGCCGAGCTGTGCATCCCTGCAAATGCAGCGGGGCTGAACTTTATCCGTCTGGCTACGCCAACCACAGATGCAAAGCGCCTGCCAAAGGTTTTACAAAACACATCGGGCTTTATCTATTATGTGGCGATTACCGGTATCACCGGTGCAGGATCGGCTTCCACCGAGAAAGTCGGGGCCGAGGTGGCACGGATCAAACAATCCACCGATCTGCCGGTTTGCGTGGGCTTTGGCATCAACACGCCTGACGATGCGATGGGCATGGCGCAGGTGGCGGACGGTGCCGTTGTCGGCTCTGCGATTGTATCAAAACTGGGCGCCGGTGACAGTGTTGAAGTCATACTGGCGTTTGTCGCGGAATTGGCTGCGGGGGCGCATCGGGCCTGATAAAAACGACAATTTGGGTCACTGAGCTTACCAATTCGCGCATTTTTCATATTGTCAGGCGGGGTTTGCGTTTTGTAAAATGGGGGCAACCATCCAAAGGACAGCCGCCATGCCCGTGATTACCAATATCGACGATCTGAAAACCATCTACAAACGGCGCACGCCGAAGATGTTTTATGAATATGCCGAGACGGGCTCTTGGACACAGCAAACTTTCCACGACAATGTCAACGATTTCGCCAAGCTTCGCCTGCGCCAACGGGTGGCGGTGGATATGACCAACCGCTCAACTGCAGCACAGATGATCGGGCAGGATGTATCCATGCCTGTCGCCCTTGCCCCTATCGGGATGTGCGGGATGCAATGTGCGGACGGTGAGATCAAAGCGGCAAAGGCAGCCGAAGCTTTCGGGGTTCCCTTCACCCTATCCACCATGTCAATCTGTTCGATCGAGGACGTTGCCGCCCACACCACAAAACCGTTCTGGTTCCAAATCTACGCGCTACGCGACGATGATTTCAACCAACGTCTGTTGGACCGCGCCCGTGCGGCGGGCTGTTCGGCACTGGTGATCACAGCTGATCTGCAGATATTGGGGCAACGCCACAGGGATTTGAAAAACGGTCTGTCCGCGCCACCCAAATTAACCCCGCAATCCATCGCCAATATGATGACTAAAGTGCATTGGGGCTTGGGCATGTTGGGCACCAAACGTCGGTTCTTCGGCAATATTGTGGGCCATGCGAAAGATGTGAAAGACCCCTCTTCCCTGTCTTCGTGGACAGCAGAGCAGTTTGATCCGTCACTGGACTGGAAGAAAATCGAGAAATTGATGAAAATGTGGGGTGGTAAAGTGATCCTGAAGGGTATCTTGGATGTGGAAGACGCCAAACGCGCCGCCGAAACCGGGGCCGACGCGATCATTGTATCCAACCATGGCGGCCGCCAGCAGGACGGGGCCGTGTCATCCATTCGCATGTTATCGGATATACTTGACGCGGTCGGCGACAGGATCGAAGTGCATATGGATGGCGGCATCCGTTCGGGGCAGGACGTGCTGAAAGCAACCGCACTGGGGGCAAAAGGCACCTATATCGGGCGGCCATTCTTATATGGGTTAGGTGCTATGGGACAAAAAGGCGTGACCAAAGCCTTGGAAGTCATTCACAAGGAACTGGATTTTTCCATGGCCCTTGGCGGGCACAGGCAATTATCCAATGTCAGCCAAAATGACCTGCTGATCCCGAAGGATTTCAGAGCCTCGGACGCTTACGAAGGATAAAACCGCTTATTTCTGATTGTTGACAGAATCGAAACAATCAATCTAAACTGACCGTATTGTCTACTTTCTTTGGGGGAAAGTTTATGTCAACTGCCGTAGGGCGCGCAGCGTCCATCACAACCAATGCTTACTACCGCTTACTGGAAGCTTATTACAGTATGCTGGAGAAGACCGTCGATCTGTTTTTGGAAAAAGACCGAAAATAGACGCATTCAGCGGTTTTTATAGCTGTTTTCTCTTTCCATTCTCACTTTTCGCGGGTATGAGGCGCATTCATGCGGCACTGCACCCTTGGAGGAGGCCGCTTTATACATTTTTAGGAGAATTCAAATGGCTGGGAAAATACCAGATTTCAATGCCACAGTACGCGCGGGGACAGGCAAGGGGGCCGCTCGCCAAGCACGCCGTGAAGGACTTGTTCCGGGTGTGGTTTATGGTGGGGAATTAGACCCTCAACCGATCAACGTCGAATTTAAGGTTTTGTTCAAAGCCCTTAAAGCGGGTCGTTTCATGTCTACACTGCTTAATCTGAAAGTTGATGGCAATGACGATGTACGCGTTATTTGCCGTAACGTTCAGCGCGATGTAGTCAAAGATCTACCGCGCCATGTCGACTTTTTGCGCCTGCACCGCAACACACGGATCAACTTGTTCATTCCTGTTGAGTTCATCAACGAAGAAACATCTGTTGGCCTGAAAAAAGGCGGCACAATCACCACAGTGCGTTCAGAGGTTGAACTGAAAGTAACCGCGGATAACATCCCTGAAAGCCTTATTGTTGATCTGGAAAATCTGGATATTGGCGATATTGTTCATATTTCAGACATCGATTTGCCAGAAGGCTCACGCCCGATGATCACCGACCGTGATTTCGTGATTGCCAATATCACTGAACCATCCGCACTGAAATCAGAGGATGATGAGGATGAAGAAGTTGTAGAAGGCGAAGAAGGCGAAGAAGCCGGCGAAGAAGAAGCTACAACCGAAGAATAGCTTGGCCACAATATAACGTTTTTGAAAAACGCCCGCGTATTTTACGACGGGCGTTTTTTTCTGCCTAAGTTTATTGATAAACAGGCTGCCACCCCATAAAAGATATTCAGCCTTAATGTGAGAAACTATAAATTGAAACTATTTGTTGGCCTTGGAAACCCCGGTGCGAAATATGCCATGAACCGCCACAACATCGGTTTTATGGCAGTGGATGAGATTGCCGCCAGCCATGGGTTTTCCCCGTGGCGCAAAAAGTTTCAAGGGCAATTATGCGAAGGCAGTTTGGGCGGCGAAAAGGTGATCTTGCTAAAACCCGAGACATTCATGAACCTCAGCGGCCAGTCTGTGGGTGAAGCCCTGCGGTTTTATAAATTAACTGCACAAGATGTCACCGTTTTTCACGACGAACTGGATTTGGCCCCCGGCAAGGTGCGTGTCAAACAAGGCGGCGGGCATGCGGGGCACAATGGCTTGCGGTCTATCCACCAACATCTGTCGCCTGATTACCAGCGCGTGCGATTGGGCATCGGGCATCCCGGACGCAAGGAAATGGTGTCGGGATATGTTTTGCATGACTTCCCAAAGGCGGATTTGGACTGGATTGATGATTTGCTACGCGGAATTGGCGACGGGGCGGCACATCTGGCAGCCGGACACGCGGATAAGTTTATGAATGCAGTCGCTTTGCGCAGGGCACCGGAACGCGAAAGCAAACCCAAGCCACAAAAACCAAAACAGCCAAAACCCGCAGAGCCTGCACCGGTTGATACCAGAACCGCTTTGCAAAAACTTGCAGACAGATTTAGATGAATGTGACAGAGAGTTTTCTGGAGCAGGCGCAAGCTTGCGAAAACCTTGGTTCACCTTTTACCGCAGGTTTGTTGCGTTTACTGGCAGAAGAATTGACGGATAAAACAGCTGTTGGCGCTAAAGTTTTAAACTGGCCGCGCGATCCCAGCTATCGCACAGATGCCGTTGGTTTACGTCTGGCAGGGGCATTACATGCACTGGTTTTACAGGAAACCTGCCCTGACCTTATGGCGTGTTACCCGCCAAATAACAGCACACCAAAACAGCTTTGGGATGCGGTTCAAGCTGCATTTTTATCCCATGAAGCACAGGTTCTGAACTGGCTTGACCTGCCACCCCAAACCAATGAGGTGCGCCGCAGTGCAGCACTGATACCCGCGTGCCTTAGCTTGCAAGATCACTTTGGTTTACCGCTGGTTTTGTCAGAACTTGGGGCCAGTGCGGGGTTAAACCTGCATTGGGATCAGTTTCGCCTGACGCTTCAGGGCACAGAGTTCTGCAAAGTGACCTCGCCTGTTCACCTGACACCCGACTGGTCCGGCCCCTTGCCACCACGAATTGCGCCACACGTGATCGATAAAGCTGGATGTGATCTGAACCCGCTTGATCCGGCTAATGATGCGTTGCGTTTGCGGGCATATATATGGCCCGACCAGGCAAAGCGTGTTGCACGCACCAAAGCTGCTATAACAATCGCACAAAACATCCCTGCCCGTGTGGATAAATCGGACGTAAAGGACTGGTTGCAAAAGCGGCTCACAACGCCGCACACTGGTGCAGTTCATGTGATCTATCACACAATCGCGTGGCAATATTTTCCGCCCGATGTGCAGGAAACCTGTGAAAATATAATCCGTGCAGCAGGCAAAGTTGCAACTGCTGATGCGCCAATGGCATGGGTCAGCATGGAGGCCGATGGCGACCCCAATGGGGCAGGTTTGCGCGTAACCTACTGGCCGGGCGGCAAAACACAGACCGTTGGCCGTGCAGATTTTCATGGCCGCTGGATCAGCTGGTTAGGCCTTAAATAACATTTAGAATGATTCTAAGCTTGCTTGACTTCCCCTGCCCGCACGCGCATATTCACGGCAACTTAAAAAGGATAAATCCGATGTTTATTCAAACAGAATCCACACCGAACCCGGCCACCCTGAAATTTTTGCCGGGACAAGCGGTCATGCAATCAGGCACCGCAGACTTTCCCACATCCGAGACGGCAAGCAATTCGCCACTTGCATTGCGCATTTTTGCGGTCGAAGGTGTTACAGCCGTGTTCTTCGGCCCCGATTTCATCACTGTGACCAAACAAGACCCGATTGACTGGAACCATATCAAGCCTGCACTTCTGGGTGCGATTATGGAGCATTACCAATCAGGCGAACCTGTGATGCAAGGCGAAGGTCTGGCAGCGGCAGGGCATGCGGAACATAGTGGCGCAGACGCAGAAATTGTGAACCAGATCAAAGAGTTATTGGATACACGCGTGCGTCCTGCTGTTGCACAAGATGGCGGTGATATCACCTTCCACGGCTTTGAGCGCGGGGTGGTTTATCTGCATATGCAAGGTGCATGCGCAGGCTGCCCATCATCAACGATCACACTGAAAATGGGTATCGAAAACCTATTGCGTCATTATATCCCCGAAGTGACCGAGGTGCGCCCTGTCGCCGCTTGAACCCCTCATACTGTCTTTTGATACATCGGCTGCGCATTGCGCGGCCGCTTTGCTGTCGGGAGATCAGGTTTTAAGCGAACGACTGGAACCGATGCACAAAGGTCAGGCGGAACGCCTGTTTCCGATGCTTGAAGAGGTTTTAGCAGAACACGGCAAGCTTTGGTCTGATCTCACTGCCATCGGCGTTTGCACCGGCCCGGGGAATTTTACCGGCGTGCGCATTTCAGTTGCCGCCGCTCGTGGATTGTCACTATCCTTGAATATTCCCGCAGTTGGCGTCACAAAACTGGAAGCGATGGCTTATGGCACCAAGGGCCGTGCGGTTTGTGTATTGGATGCCCGCCGTGAACGCGCCTATATACAGGCGTTTCAAGATGCGAAACCTCTGGGTGCACCCCAAATGATTGCTCTTTTGAATATTTTTGACCAATTGGAAGATGGCGATGTGCTGCGGGTAATCGCAGATGAGGCGTTGGATTTAACCGGGGCGCAACCGGTTGAGGGTTTGGTACAGTCCGTAGGCCATATAACCGCAAAGCGATTTGATGAAGCGCAACCACGCCCTGCCCCATTGTATTTGCGTCCGGCAGATGCCGCTTTGCCCATCGACCCGCCTGTTGTGATCCTGCCATGACACCTGAACGGTTAGCGGAAATACATGCCATGTGCTTTGTGTTACCGCGACCTTGGAACACGCAGGAATTTGGCGATCTTTTGACCAGTAATACTGTGTTTTCATGCGAAGATACCCACGGTTTTGCCTTGGGGCGTATCGCGGGGCCAGAGGTGGAATTACTGACCCTTGCGGTTGATCCGGATCATCGACGGCGCGGTATTGCAGCAAGATTGATGCAGGATTTTATCGACCGGGCAAAGAACAAAGGCGCAAGTGAAGCATTTTTGGAAGTCGCCGAGGATAATGACGCCGCCGTAGCACTTTATCACCGCTTTAATTTTATCAAAGCCGGATTTCGCAAGAATTATTATGCGGATGCAAGCGGCACACATGTGTCCGCGCTTGTGATGACAAAAACGCTTTAGCCGCGCCCGACGAAGGGCATTTTATTGGCCATGATGGTCATGCTCAGAACATTGGTATCGGGCGGCAGGCAAGCCATGTGAAAAACCCCGTTTGCGGCATCCGCGACGTCCATTGTTTCCATCGGGCCGCCAGCGTTTTTAATCAGGTTTTCAACCAATTCAGTGCGGGCATTGCCGATATCGATTTGACCGCAGCAAATATCCAGATCACGCCCATCCAGCGAAATGGATTTGGTTAACCCCGTGATTGCATGTTTTGTGGCTGTGTAAGCGGCAGAATTCGCGCGCGGCGTGACAGCGGAAATCGAGCCGTTGTTGATGATGCGCCCCCCCGTAGCGGCCATGTGGCGAAAGGCTTCACGGGCACACAGGAACATTCCCGTCAGATTGACATCAACCGAAGATTGCCAGCTTTCCAACGTCAGTTCATCAAAGCGGCCCGAAACGGGGAATATACCAGCATTGTTGAATAAGGCATCGATTTTGCCGAAATGATCGGCAGTTTGTGCGAAAGCGGCTATCACAGAGGCCTCATCCGTCACATCGCAGACAACGGGCAGTGCATTTTTGTGATCTTTTGCCAGCGCCTGCAGCTTATCCAGACGCCGCGCAAGCAAGGCTACATTCCAACCCTCGGTCAGGAACTTCAAAGCCGTTGCCGCACCGATACCGCTGCTGGCCCCTGTTACAATAATTGTCTTTGCCATAATCGCCCTCATATTTCTTGCTAAGCATAGCATTTACATGTCAGGTTTCAGTTTAGACATGCAAAGTGGATTCCAACAATGGCCAATACAGATAAATCGTTTTTTCAACCCGTATCAGGCATGGAGTTGCCGCGATTTGCCGGTATTCCGACCTTTATGCGCCTACCGGCGGTTGATCTTGATAATCCGAAAATCAAGGACGTTGACATTGGCCTGATCGGTGTGCCGTGGGATGCGGGCACCACAAACCGTCCCGGGCCACGCCACGGGCCGCGTCAATTGCGTGATTATTCCACCATGATACGCGCGGGTAATGCGGCAACGGGCATCAAGCCGTTTGATCTGGTCAATTGTGCCGATCTGGGCGATGTCGGCGGCAATCCTGCCGACCTGCAAGATGCTATGAAAAAGATCACTGCCTATTACAAACGGGTGAAAAAAGCCGGCATTGTTCCGATGACAGCGGGCGGTGATCATCTGACGTCACTACCGATATTGCGTGCTTTGGCCAGTGACGGGCCTTTGGGCATGATCCATTTCGATGCCCATACGGATTTGTTCAAGGATTATTTCGGCGGCTTTAAATACACCCACGGCACCCCGTTTCGCCGTGCGATCGAGGAAGGTTTGCTGGACCCTGAACGGGTGATCCAGATCGGTATTCGCGGAACATCATATGGCGGTGAGGATATTGAATTTGGCCGCGCCAATGGCGTCACGATCATCGAGATCGAAGAATTCTTTGAACGCGGCGTTAAGGATGTGATGGCACAGGCACGCAAGGTTGTCGGTGATCTGCCCACCTATTGCAGCTTTGACATCGATTTTGTCGATCCCTCTTATGCACCCGGCACCGGTACGCCCGAAATAGGCGGGCCAACCAGTTTTCAGGCACAACAGGTGATCCGTGAAATGGCTGGGGTCAATCTGATCGGGGCTGATTTGGTTGAAGTGTCACCTCCTTTTGATCCATCAGGAGGCACCGCATGGCTGGGTGTATCCCTGATGTTCGAGATTTTATGCATATTGGCCAACAGGATTGATAAAAACCGCGTCGGATAATCGACAAGTGCGCCCCACGCGTACTCCCTTGTTGCGAACCCCGTAAAGTTTTATATACAGAACCCATACTTGGGATTTACCCAAGGGATGCCAACTTAAGGGAACAAAGTTATGGAAACCATTGTCTTATCATATGAAATGATGGTGGTTTTGGGGCTCCTTGCGTTTACGATTTTCCTGTTCGTGTCCGAAATTGTGCGTGTTGATCTGGCCGGTATACTGGTGATGGTCATTCTGGGTGGCCTTAGCTATTTGCCGGGCCTAGGGGGGCTGGCAGATGTCAAACACCTGTTCGATGGGTTTGCATCAAACGCCGTGATTTCGATTATTGCGGTGATGATTATAGGAGCCGGTCTGGATAAAACCGGGCTAATGAACAAAGTCGCCTATGTGATCCTGAAGTTTGGCGGTTCAACGGAACGCCGCATAGTGCCTATAATCTCCGGCACGGTTGGTTTCATTTCCAGCTTCTTGCAAAATGTCGGTGCCGCAGCTTTATTTCTACCTGTTGTGGCACGGATTTCATCGCGTACCGATATACCCTTGGGTCGCCTGCTGATGCCGATGGGATTTTGTGCAATACTGGGCGGCACAATGACAATGGTGGGTTCATCCCCTCTGATCCTTCTGAATGATTTGCTCATCACTGCCAACAAAGACTTGCCCGCAGACGCACAAATGGAACCTTTCAGCCTGTTTTCCGTAGCCCCGGTCGGTGCTGCTTTGATCGTGACAGGCATCATCTATTTCGTCGTATTCGGCCGCTGGGTGTTGCCAAAAACAGCCGCACGTTCCGATGCCAGTTCGGGGCAATCCATTAAAGAATATTTGAAACGTATTTACGGTTTGAAAGCCGACATTGTCGAAATCGAAGTGCCAGAAGACAACATCCTGATCGGCGAAACTTTGGGCGATATCATGGATGCCCACCACATGTATATTATCGGCACTTATTATAACGGCGAGCGCTGGTTGGCGCCCCTGACCACCACAAAAATACAGGCACCCTGCCGTCTGGCCGTTTTGGGCCGCAAGAAAGTCATCGAAGAAATCGCCGGCATCTATAATTTGCGCGTCTTACCGCAGCTTGAAATTTTCCGCGAGGAATACGCTGCCACGAAATCAGGTGTGGCCGAAATCGTGATCCCGCCGGACAGCAGTCTGATCGGGAAATCAGCGCGTGAAGTCCGCCTGCGCGGTACTTACGGGATCAACATTCTGGCCATCCACCGCGGAGATCAAACCCTAAGCCGCGTTGAAACCGAAGAACATGAAGCCTGTCTTTTGGGTCAGGAACCGTTTCATGCAGGTGATACTTTGGTTGTACACACCCAATGGGAAGCATTGACCCGCGTTTCCAGAGACCGTGATTTCGTTGTTGTCACCTCTGACTATCCGCAAGAAGAACTGCGCCCACAAAAAGTAGGTTGGGCGCTTTTGTTTTTCTCAATCGCGCTTGTGTTGATCCTGTTTACCGATGTACGCCTGTCTCTGGCACTTCTGGTGGGTGCCGTTGGCATGATCTTAACGAAAGTTCTGAGTGTGGATGAGGCTTATGGTGCGGTCGGCTGGAACACTGTCTTCCTTTTAGCCAGTTTAATCCCGCTTGGGCACGCAGTGCAATTCACCGGAACCGCCGAATGGATTGCATCACAGGTTCTGGTTCTGCTTGATGGCTGGCCGATTTGGGCATTGCAAACCGGCGTCGCGGTTCTGGCAACCGTTTTCACACTGATCATGTCCAATGTGGGCGCGACAGTGTTGCTTGTCCCCTTGGCAATCTCCATCGCAGTTGCTGCGGGTGGTGACCCGGCAATTTTCGCCATGACAGTCGCGATCTCGACATCAAACTCATTCCTGATCCCGACACATCAGGTGAACGCTTTGATCATGGGCCCTGCAGGCTACCGCGTGAAAGACTTCGTCAAAACCGGCGGCATCATGACCGTTCTGTTTCTTGTGGTTTCCATGGTGATGATGAACGTGGTGTTTGGGTAAGGTGGGCTTTTGCCCACCCCATCTGTGCCGTCATAACTAATCGCACTATATAGCTTTCCCTTAGCGATCAGGTGGCACCCAATCTTTTTCCCTAATCACGTTGTGCCGACGCAACCGCAATGCAAGACCAACTGAAACACCGACGCCAATCGCGACAGTGAGGTCGGCAAGCACCGTTAAAACCAGCGTAAGAATAAGAAGCACCAGATCCGACCGTCGACCATCCATATAATGGAGCCATTTATGCGGTTCAGACATATTCCAAGCGGTTAGGATGAGCAGTCCTGCAAGTGCTGGCATGGCAAGATAGCCAGCGAGAGGTGCTGCCAGCATCATAACCAGCAAAATGGCCAGCGCATGAACGATACCTGCAACGGGCGTTTTTCCTCCAGCGCGAACATTTGTGGCCGTGCGCGCAATGGCACCGGTTGCAGGAAGGCCGCCAAACAACGCTGATCCAATATTGGCAAAGCCTTGTGCCAGAACCTCTGCGTTTGGTCGGTGACGGCTACCGATCATTTTATCCGCAACTATCGCGGACAGCAGCGACTCAATACTTGCCAGGAATGCAATGATAAAGGCAGAAGGTAGTAATTCAGTTATCCGCGCCATGGTTATTTCAGGAATCGCCGGCAAGGGAAGCTTGCTTGGTAAGGCCCCAAACCGAGAGAAAATCGTATCAACCGGCAATTCGGTTAAGGCTACAAAAGCTGACGTCAGACCGACGGCGACAATCAGGCCCGGAAATCTGGGTGCTTTACGTCGTAACACGGTGATTAACACCATGGTTACAAGTCCGATCCCAAGTGAGGAAATGCTTACTGTATCCCGTCCCGCCCAAAGTGCCTCGATCTTTCCAATAAATTCTGCCGGAACTTGCGCAATCGACAGACCGAACAGGTCTTTTAGTTGGCTTGTCGCGATGATGATACCAATTCCGATCGTAAAGCCGTTGATCACAGGTTCAGGCACATAAGTGACAAGATTACCTGCCCGCAGATACCCGGCGACCAACATGATAACCCCGGCCATGAACGTCGCAAGAACAAGTCCGTCATATCCGTGTTCTAGGATAGTGCTGAAGACCACGACTATAAATGCCCCGGTCGGGCCGCCGATCTGTACACGACTACCACCAAGAAATGAGATTAAAAAACCGGCGACGATTGCTGTTACCAGCCCTTTTTCCGGTCCAGCACCTGATGCAATGGCAATGGCAAGGCTTAAGGGCAAGGCTACCATTGCAACGGTCACACCTGCGATCAGGTCGCTTGCAAATTGGCCCCTGTCGTATGTGGCTAATGTCGTCAGAATTTTTGGTTTCATGAGGCTAGCTAATACTTTGAAGCTGGCAATTCAAGAAATAAGAACTTGGGAAAGTGAACACCCAATCGTGGGCAGCTTACCCCGCATAACTGACGTTCGTAAGTAACGCCTTTTATACCAAACTGCCCGCATGCCTGCCCCGCTTTTTAGAGCCTGACGTCTCTGGGCGGCTCAGATGACACGTGAAGCTATGAATGGTGCACTTGGGATGTGAATGGGCATTGATATTTTTGGATAATGTTTTAATTACAACACCTTAACATAGCGTCCCAACTAGGACATCACTTTAAAACCGCCTACACTTATGTATCAACAGGCTCTACCGTCAATTCCAGCGCGGGTGGCGGTACATCTTTCAGATCACTCACATCCAGCGGCCCGTCAGGCTTACCCAAACGATACCGCGTGACCCAGTGCAGACGCTTTTCCGCCCGCGTGATCGCCACATATGCCAGACGTTTCCACATCGGAATGCCCGCTTCCATCCTGCCAGCACGCGATGCCGCATAGATATCGGGCGCAAAGACCTGCACTTCAGGCCATTGCGAGCCTTGCGCCTTGTGAATAGTACAGGCAGCCCCGTGCAAAAAGCTTGCCCCCATACGGGCGGCGTATGGGATAAATGGCTCTTCCTGATCGGGTGCTTCAATTTTGATGATGGTGGCCGCCGAAACATAGGGGTCTACCGCACCTATAACATTGAGGCGTGAAAACCCGGGCTTGCGCCCCTCGCCCAGATAAACCACCTGTGCGCCCTTGATCAGACCGCGCGCTTCCAGATCAAGCCGCTTCTTGCGGTGCTTTGCAGGTAACTCGATACCGTCACAAATCAGAGGCTCGCCCGGCAGCAGCATATCACCGGGTGCATCATATGCATTGCGAAATGCCTGTATCAGACGAATGCGGGTGGCATTGCGCCAGCACAATACGGGCGACCGCGCCATCAGGCCGGCTTCTACACGCGGGGCAACCACGACGCGGTCATCTTTTCCTGCTGCAGCTTCAATCATCCGTTCAAAAGCTTCAAAGCTCAAGTCCGGATCGGACAAGGCATGTGCCAAATCAAGAATGGGATTGTCCTGCTCTTGGCGGTGTACGCGGTGAAGCACCAATCTGCGTTTCTCGTTGACCTTCTCAAAAGACATAGAGCCTGATTGCCCGACAGGGGCAAGTTGCGCCGGATCTCCAAACAGAATCAGGGTCGAGAAAATATCGCAAAGATCGTCGTATTGCTTGTCGTCGAGCATAGACGACTCATCGATAAACCCGATATCCAGCGGCTCTTCACGCCGTTTCCAACCGATGATAAAATCCGAGCCGCGCACCCCCGCAGTGGCCAAAGCACCCGGAATGGATTTGTTTGTCTTGTAGAACAACGCCGCGCGATCAAGAGCGGTATCTGTTATGCCCTCTATTTCAGGTCGTTCGCCATTTCCTGCCAACCATTCCGCTATTTTCTCATAATCGGGATCATAAAGCGGCGTGTATAAGATGCGGTGGATTGTGGTCGCGGCAACCCCGTGATTGCGCAAAACGCTGGCAGCTTTGTTTGTGGGTGCCAGTATCGCCAGCGTGCGGCGGTCTTTGCGCGGCTTGCCTTCATAATCGCCCGAGATAATATCAACGCCCGCTTCATTCAAAGCTTCGCCCAGCTTTGCCAGCAACATTGTTTTGCCGGAACCGGCCTTGCCCAGCACCGCATAGATTTGCGTTTTGCCCCCATCTGGCAGCAAGGTTGCATTGTCTATATCGACACCGGCACGCCTGAGCGCGTCACTTATCGTGTCATAGGCAAGTGCCTGATCTTCGGAAAATTGCATACCTGCGGGATTCTCTTTGTAGCTCTATCCCAATGTATTCCCATGTACTTGCTATGGCCAGAGGATTAGGCGTTGGATTTAAACAACATAGGCCGGTTGCAAAAATTCAGGTGTGTCGCCCGGACAGCAGTCAGGAATATCTACATGTTCGCATTCACATGCCATTTCGGACGCTGCTATATGCATAGTATCATCCAACTGTTCGGCTAGTTTTGCCATACGATTGTCTTTGGCAAATTTTAGCAAGTCTGCCAGAACGCTTATCATCCAATTTTCTGTCATTTCGCCCCCACGGCAATTATACTCTTCACACATA
>JAJFHY010000055.1 GCA_021775375.1 Amylibacter sp.
GCGAAAGTCGATGCCAACGATGCGCATACCTTCAACCAAAGCCTTGGTCAAAACGTCATAAGGCATCCAGCCACGTCCCAAAAGGATGTGTACACTCTCTTCGATTTCCTCTTTCATGCCATCATAAAGATCGTCATGCATCTGCAAAACAAGCTCGTCATCGGACAGATCGGCGAGGATGATATCGTCTTCTTCTTCGGACATCGGTGATTCCCTTAGTTTATTGTTTGACCTACATTACGATGACATCACCGTTTTGATGAGTTTTTTCTTCGCTTTTTACGACAAAACAGATCAATGCTGCGACTTAATCAGCCACGGCGACGATTGCGGCGCGGTTGTTTCACCGGAGCGTCACCGGTTCCGTCGTAATCAGAAGAAAAAGCACCCAATGCGTCAGTGATCATATCCAAACTGGGTTTATCGCCTTTAGCTGTGCTGTCCAAGGCCGCACGCATTGCCATTAAGTGCTCGGGCATGGTGCCACAGCACCCGCCAATAATTGTTGCCCCGGCATTGCGGGCCAATACAGCATATTCCGCCATCAAATCCGGTGTGCCATCGTAATGGATGTGGCCATCGACGTATTTGGGAATGCCGGCATTGCCTTTTGCGATGATTGGGCGCGGATCACTTGTTTCCGAAAATCCAAGCACTGTACGCAGTAAATCCGATGCCCCTACGCCGCAATTGGCACCATATGCATGAGGCGGATAATCAAGGCCGTTAACCATCGCGACCATATCTGTCGAGGTTAGCCCCATCATTGTACGTCCGGCTGTGTCAAAGCTCATCGTGCCACACCAATTGGCGCCGACGTTCTTCATTGCTTCAGCAGCGGCTGCATATTCCTCGGGGGCTGAAAATGTTTCAATCCACAAAACATCCGCGCCACCTTCCATCAATCCGTGGGCCTGTTCTTCAAAGATTTCCACAGCAACGTCATGGGTTAAGGTTCCCACTTCGCCCATGATCTCACCGGTTGGTCCGATTGAGCCCGCAACAACAATGTCGCGATCGCATTTATCTGCAACTTCACGACCAAGTTCGGCCGCGATACGTGACAGCTCACGGGCGCGGTTTTGAGCGTTATGAAGCTTCAGACGTGATGCATTCCCGCCAAAGCTGTTCGTTAAAAACAAGTCAGAGCCTGCATCGACCGAATCCTGATAAAGCTTGGTGATGCGATCAGGAAATTCGACATTCCACATTTCCGGTGCATCACCGGCCATTAACCCCATATTGAACAAATTGGTGCCAGTGGCACCATCAGCAAGAACAAAACCTTGTTTATCAATGATTTTTCTTAGAGCTTCTGACATTTTTTATCCTAATCAGGCATGAGTTAAGTCTGGTTTAACTTGCCTGTGACATGTTTTTCAGCATGAAACAAATGCATATTTAGCATAATAGTTATGAATAAAATTCATGGATAAATTTAAGTCAGATTTGCAGCCCTTGAAACAGCACGCAACCGTTCGATCATTGCGCGCAATCCGTTAGATCGTTGTGCCGATAGATGCTGATCCAAACCAAGGCGCGCAAAGGCGGCCAGTGCATCTATTTTCAAAGCGTCCTCAACCGTATTACCGGCATAAAGCACCTTTAGAATGGCAATTAAACCGTTCACAATCATCGCATCGCTTTCGCCATCAAAATCCAACACGGCATGCGGCCCTGCTCCATTGATCTTTGGTACGATCCATACTTGCGATGCACAACCGTCAACCTTGGTTGCCGCGACTTTGAGCGTGTCATCAAGTGGCGGCATTGCGCGTCCCATCTCTATCACATGGCGATAGCGATCTTCCCATTCGTCAAGAAATTCGAATGTATCGACAATATCTTCAAAGGTTTCTGACATGTCCGTCCCTGTACAATTCTGCATGACCTAAGACTGTAAGTTAGAAACGTCCAGTGTTTTTCTTTAATTTACTAACACAGAAGGCTTTTCTTTAAGGTCGAGTTTGGGTATCGGTAATGACATAGAAGCCCAGGATGACACATGAAGACTATATTCATCACCGTTATTGCATTCGTTTTTGTAACAGGATGCTCAGAATTTTTAAAAGATGGCGGATCCGTTGGTAGTAGCGCTGGCAGTTCCGGTAACAGCACCGGCAGCGTCAGTAACAGCAGTGGAGGCAGTATAGGCGGCAGCAGTGCGGGTAGCTCTGGAGGTCTTTTTGCAAGCAGGCAGAAAGAAACAGTTCTGGAACAACCAAAAGTCATCGAAGATACACGCGGTCTTATCCCTGTTGTAAATGCAGTTAAGGTCGATAAATACAGCGGCGGCGCCATTATTACAGCACGCGGAACTACTGACACCCAAGGTTACAGCAATGTCCATCTGGTCGCGCAGAACAGTGGTCTGCCCGATGAAAATGGTGTTGTCACATATGATTTCAAAGCAGAATTGCCGGTTGGGACAGTCCCAGGTCCAACACCGCGTTCAAACGAGGTTTATGCAGGCACATCCATTACTGCGTTACGCTTGCCATCGGTGAAGCGAATACGGGTTATTGCCGGTCAAAATGAAATAACAGTATCCAAATAGGCTATGCCCTGAGCTGCCCTACAATACTGTCTATATTTGGATAATTTTAACCGAATCTTTATCGGCAGATAGCGCAATTTTCCCGTTGCACAGCTTTAGTGCATTACTGCCAAAGACTTCATTCCGCCAGCCGCTGAATACCGCAAGCGATCGCTCGCCTGCTGCAATTGCATCAAGGTCCGATGCATTACAGATTAACTTACTGGCCACACCCGCCTTTTCCGCACTTGCCTTTAACAACACGCGCAACAGATCAGACAGACCTTCATTGCCTTGCTTTTTAACCCGTACAGCGGGTGCTTTCGGGTAATCCGCTGGATCGGTCTTTGATGCAGTCTTTACAGCATTTATTATTCCGTCAGCGATAACGCCACCGCGTGCATCACGTAACAAGAGGCGCGATTTTCTAAGCTGATCGTGTGAGGTAGGTTTAGTTGCCGCAAGCTCTAATAAAGCATCGTCTTTGTATACGCGATTACGCGGTATATTCTTTGTTTGCGCATAAACTTCACGAAAACGTGCCAATTCACGCACATAGGCCAGCATTTTACCTGATCCATTGCGGGTTTTAACCCGTTTCCACGCATCTTCAGGCTCTACAATATATGTATCAGGGCTGGTCAGTATCGCCAACTCTTCTTGCACCCAGGCTTCACGATTGGATTTTTCAAGACTGTGTTTCAGATGTTCATAAATAGACCTTAAATGCGTAACATCGCCCAGAGCGTACGTTTTTTGGCGATCTGAAAGCGGCCGCGTGCTCCAGTCTGTAAAACGCGAAGATTTATCCAGAGGTTCATTGGCTATTTTACGCACCAGAGTTTCATAGCCCACCTGCTCTCCATAGCCACAGACCATTGCCGCCACTTGTGTATCGAAAAGTGGGCTTGGGATTACACCTTTGTCGACAAAAAATATTTCCAAATCCTGACGTGCGGCATGGAAAACTTTGACAACAGTTTCATCCTGATAAAGTGCGTATAATGGATCCAGCGACAATTCATTTGATAACGGGTCAATCAATACCGCGTTTTCGGCACCTTGCCCCGGATAAGCCATCTGGATAAGGCATAGTTTTGAATAATATGTGCGTTCACGTAAAAACTCTGTGTCAACAGTAACGTAATCATGTTTTATACATTCAGTGCAAAATGCGGCTAATTCGGCGGTCTTTGTAATAATTTTCATGTTATCGGCAATATGTTGGAAATCAGGCAGAGGCAAGGCAGTTAAAGATATATTACCAAATTTCTGGAAATTTACTGGGAAAATTGGCTCCGACGGTAGGGATCGAACCTACGACCAATTGATTAACAGTCAACTGCTCTACCGCTGAGCTACGTCGGAATACCTGTGCATCATATGTTGCGAAGCCGCGTATAGCAAAGCGATTTTCGGGCGTCTATAGGG
>JAJFHY010000056.1 GCA_021775375.1 Amylibacter sp.
CATTCGGGCATTCTTTTACATAACCTGCGCGTGTATTGGTATATACATCACCCTCTGCGCCAAACCATTCTTCGCCACCAGTCAGATAGGTAACTTTGAAGTTCGAGTTCATCGGATGCGGTGCCCAGCCAAGAAATATGACTGGTTTATCTTTGCTGCTGGCGCGGTCAACTTGTGCCAACATGCCTTGTTCGGAACTTTCAATCATCTCGACAGCACTCAAACCAAAGGTATCAGCAGCAATTAAGTCCATAACAATGCGATTGCCGTCATTACCGGCTTCGATCCCATAGATTTTGCCATCAAGTGCCGCAGCATTTGGTGCAATATCAGCGAATGTTTTGATGCCCAGTTTGGCACCGGCTGCGTTGGTTGCAAGTGTATAGGCTGTGCCATTCAGGTTGGCGCGAACTGTGTCAACGGTGCCTGCTTCGCGGTATTTCGCAATATCGCCTTCCATCGTTGGCATCCAGTTTCCTAGAAACACGTCTACATCACCCTGTTCCAGTGAAATATATGTCACCGGTACAGACAGTACTTTGATATCGGTCTCGTAACCCAAAGCTTTTAGAACAATACTGGTTGTAGCTGTTGTTGCGGTGATATCAGTCCAGCCGACATCCGAAAATGTGACTTTTCCACAGTCAGCCTGTGCAGCTGTTGCAAAAGAAGCAAGTACAAGAATGCTTGCAGCGGTAGATTTAAAGTTAGTCATCAAGGTCTCTCCCATTGAGTGCGTTATTGTTGATTGACGGCTCAGTTAAAAATAAATTCCAATCAAAATCAATAGATAATTCATGGAAAACGTAAGTTGGAAAATAACACTTACCCGAAAAAACAGCTATCTGCTATCTTTTAAGCCAAAAGTTATGTGTTTGCGGTTGGTTAGACATAAAATAAAACGCCATCAAAGTATTTATCGATGGCGTTTTTATTTTTAAAATTATTGAAAGGGTGGTTTTCCCAAGCTTATATTCCAAGCTCGGCAGAGACGGTTGCAATGCTTTCCCGTAAAACACGCTCGATTCTGCTGATCTCGTCTGCGGTCATGATCAGAGTTGGTGACAGGATCAGAATGTTGCCAAGGGGGCGCGCGATCAGACCGCGCGATTGGGCGGCTTGTGCAATGCGTGTTCCGACATTGTCGTCAACGCTAAAGGCTTCGCGTGTGGCTTTGTCTTTCACGAATTCGATACCCATCATGAAGTGGCTGCCGCGCACCTCGCCAACCATATTCATATCCGACAAACCGCGTAGGGCATTTTCGAACAGTTTACCCGTAGTTTGGACGTTTTGTGGGATTTGATCACTTTCCAGCAACTCGATATTGGCAAGAGCGGCGGCGGCGGCGGCAGGGTGCCCTGAATAGGTCATACCGTGCAGGAACATCGCACCAGGTTCAGAGATCACATCATAAATTTCATCCGATATTATGGTGGCCGATAAAGGTTGATAACCAGAAGTCAGACCCTTGGCAGTGGTGATGATATCGGGTTCAATGCCAAATACGTCTTTTGATGCGAACATATGGCCCAATCGACCAAAGGCGGTGACAACTTCGTCTGAGATATATTTGATGTCATGCTCTTCGGTTATTGCGCGCATGCGTTTGTGATAGCCGTCGGGGGCCACCAGAATACCGCCTGCGCCCATGATCGGTTCGGCGATAAAAGCGGCAATGTTTTCCGCGCCTATATCTCGGATTGCATCCAGCATATCATCTGCGAGTGCTTCCAGGAATTCGGCGTCTGTCATGCCGTCCGCTTCGCGGTAGGCGTAAGGGGCACGCAAATGATGTACAAGATTATCAGCCGCCGTATCCCAGCCATCGCTATAGGCCGGTGTGGTCATTGCCATCGCCAGATGGGTAGAGCCGTGGTAAGCACCGATACGCGAAAGAATTTTCTTTTTATTCGGGCGGCCAAGGCGATTATTGTAGTGGTGCAGGATACGAATGGCAGTATCGTTGGCTACTGAACCGGAATTTCCGAAATAAACCCGATTAAGGCTGCCAGGTGCTAATTGTGCAATTTTTTCGGCTAATTCGGCTGCTTTTGGATGTGTAAAGTTGTAAAAGGTAGAGTAATAGTCGAGCGTTTTTAACTGCTCGGTGATTGCATCAATAATTTCAGAGCGCCCGTGACCGACGTTTACACACCAAAGTCCACCGATGCCATCCAGCAGTTCATTGCCTTCACTGTCAGTCACATAAGCACCTTTTGCTTTGACTATAGCGGTGCGTGCGGCGGCTTGCTTCAGCCCGTCGAGATTGGCAAAAGACTGAATCAGGTGGGCGTCCTTGGTCAGAATATCATCGGTACTGAGTTTTGTCATTTTGGTCATGTCGTTTCTTTCAACTCCCTGAAAGGTGATGTTGTGTTGTCCTAAACTGCCCCGCTTTGAGGCGGGGCAGAGGTAAAATTATTTCTTTAGATTTGTCCAAATGGTGTCGTAGACTTTTTGAACGTCTTGTGAGCATGCCTCGACAAACGATCCTACAGGTGTTGCAGGTGGATTGGATTCCGGTGAGTTTTTGACAGCATCGCTTAAGAAAGGTTCGGTGCCTGTAACGCCAGAAGTATATTGTGCATAGTTGGTGACGGCTGCAGCATTTTCAGGCTCCAAAAGGAAGTTCATGAACTTCAACGCATTGTCGCGGTTTGGCGCATCTTTCAGCAACACGACATTGTCCATCCAGACCACATAGCCCTGTTTTGGAAACGCATATTCAACATTGGCACCTTCTTCACGGGCTTTCGCGGAAAAGCCGCTCCAGATCATACCGACTGATGCGTCGCCTGACACCAAAACATCCTTGGCCGCATCGGAACTGAATGAAGCCCAATAAGGTTTGGCCTCTTGCACTAAGGCATTAAGGGCTTTTAGCTGTTCGCGGTTGGTTGTGCATTGCGGGATGTCCAAATGCAAAGATGCCAGTGCCAGCAATTCACCCTGGCTGTCCAGTACATTGATCTTGCCGCGCAGTTCTGCAGGTGGGTTAAAGATGATATCGGTGGTATTGATATCGCCTTTGTAATTATCACGATTTACAGAAAAACTGGTGGTACCCCACTGGTAGGGGATCGAGCTGTGACGGCCATTATCAAAACCAACATCGACCCATTGCGGCATAATGTTGCCAAAGTTGCTGAGCTCGGATGGCTTGAAAGTATCAAGCATACCTTCACTGCCCATGATCTCGACCATATAGTCACCGGGGACACTAACATCGTAGGTTCCCAATTTTCCGGCTTTCAAAGATGCAAGCATGGATTCGTTTGAATCGAACGTATCCATCGTTACTTCCACATCATATTCGGCCGCGAATTTATCCAGCAACTCTTGTGGTATATATTCGAACCAGTGGTAGATTGACAGTTTACCCTCGGCTAAAGCCCCATTCGCAGCCAAAGTCATAGCCAGTGCGGATGCGCTGATTTTCAATATTTTATTCATGTTCTTCCTCCGTTGTTGTGGTTGTTATTTCTTGTTTTGTCCCATCCGTCCGACCAGATAGGATAGGGTAACAAAGACCACCGAAACCAGCAGAAGCAGGGTGGAAATTGCCATGATATTTGGTTTTATGCCTTGTTTGACGGCGCCGAAAATGGCCGTGGGCAAGGTTTCGATACCCGCTCCTTTGACAAAGTTCGTGATGATGAAGTCATCAAGCGAGATGATGAAAGCCAGCAAAAAACCCGAGATGACACCAGGGGCCATCAGGGGTAACAGGATCAATCGAAAGGCCTGATAACGCGTCGCGTATAGATCAAGAGCGGCTTGTTCATAGACATCTTCGATGCCTTGCATTCGTGCTGCTATGGGCAAATAGGCAAAGGGAACACAAAACACGATATGGGCCATCAATATTGTCGTTAGGCCAGTGGTAAAGCCGATTGTGGAAAAGAATATCAGGGTGGCAACCGCAGTGACAATCTCGGGCACCATCAGTGGCAGGTTGATCAGGGCAAAGCTGATGGATTTGCCGCGAAAACGCCCGGCGCGCAGCATGGCCGTGGCAGCCATTGTGGCTATTGTGGTAGACACGGTTGCCGCAGCAACTGCAATTATCAGGGAATGTATTGCGGCCAATTTGAATTTCTCCGCCTCCAACCCCCAGAACACATCCTTGTACCAGCGCAGTGATACGCCACCCCACTGGGTGATCGAATTACTGTCATTGAACGAGTAAATCATCACGATAATCAGTGGCGCATAAAGCAGGAACAGGCAGAGCCATGTCATTGGCAAAAAGCCCGGGAAGCGGCGCAGATCAAGTTTTTTAGCCATCAACCTTGCTCCGCTTTTGATTGCTGACGTGCATAATAAGTCAACACGATCAGAACCAGTGACAACAGGATCATCGAGACTGCAGCGCCAAAGGGCCAATTCCCAGCATTGCCTTTGAATTGCTCTTCAATAAGAGAGCCGATCATGAAGGTTTTGGCCCCGCCCAGAAGGTCGGGGGCCAGAAATGCGCCAAGACTGGGGACGAACACAAGTATGCAGCCTGCAATGATGCCGGGTTTGACAGTTGGCAGTATGATTTGGCGTAATGTGGTGAGACGTGAGGCATATAGGTCGGCGGCGGCCTCGGATAAAGCAAAGTTATAGCGCTCGACGCTGGCATAAATAGGTAACACCATGAACGGCAGATAAGAATAGAACAGGCCGAGTTGCACAGCAAAATTGGTGTTGATCATGTGAATAGGTTCTGAAATCACACCCATAGACATCAGCCATTCATTCAATGGGCCTGTGTCGCGGATCAGGAATTTCATCGAAATTGTGCGGATCAGAAGATTCACCCAATAAGGAATTGTGATCAGGAACAGCCAGATAGAGCGATTGCTGCCGGTACGGGTGGCGATGAACCATGCGGTCGGAAAACCGATGATCAGGCAGAAAATGGTGGCAATGCCGGCCTGCCAGATCGAACGCCAGAAAATCTTAATGTAAGTCCATTCTATTTTAGCGGGGTCATCGCCAAAAAGCCCGCGATCAAAGAAAAACTGGTCATAGGCGGCGAAGGTGAAATCCCAGATAACACCGCCGCGAAATTCTTTGGTCAGGAAGGAATAGATCAGCATAATGCCGACGGGCAGTAACAAAAAGAAGCCGATGACCAGCCATGTGGGCAGGATCAACCACCCGCCCAGTCCTGCGTAGGTGCTAGTGTTGGTGTTTTCGCTTTTGACCATACCTCCTGCCATCAGTCTACCAACAGGCGCGCAGCGCTTGCCTCGAAATTCAGACCGACTGTTTCCCCGATATTCGGTACATGGGTATTTTCAGAGTTTTGTATTCTGGCTGTTACGATCTCTCCATCGGTCAATGTGATTTCGATATGCATGTCGGTTCCAAGATAAATTGCCCGCGTGGCAGTGCCCTGCAACAAGCCTTTGGCGGGTGTTGTGACAGCTACTCTTTCAGGGCGCACGGACAGGTGGCCCGGTCCCTTTCTTGCGCCATCAGCGGCATGGCAGGAAAACGCCGCCCCGCTGGGCAGTATGCAGCTGGCATGACCCGCTTTTACATCTTTAACATCAACATCAATCAGGTTGGTTTCGCCAATGAAATCGGCGACAAACTTATTTCCGGGCGCTTCATATATCTCTCGGGCGCTGCCAACCTGTTGTACTTTACCGTCCGAAATAACGGCTATGCGGTTTGACATGGTCAGTGCCTCTTCCTGATCGTGGGTGACGAAAATGAAGGTGATACCGGTTTCGGATTGTATCTGTTGCAGTTCCAGACGCACAGCCTGACGCAGTTTCAGATCAAGCGCCGAAAGCGGCTCGTCAAGCAGCAGAACTTTCGGGTTGGGGGCAAGGGCACGGGCAAGGGCCACCCGTTGCTGTTGACCACCGGAAAGTTGGGAGGGCAGGCGGTTGGCAAATTCGGTAAGCTGAACAAGTTCGAGAACTTCACCAACGCGGGCCTTTGCTGTGGCGTCATCTGCTCCTAGGCGTAAAAGGCCGAACATCACATTTTGGATTACATCCATATGCGGAAACAGGGCGTATTGTTGAAAAACCGTGTTAACGGGGCGCTTGTTCGGTGGCAGATCGGCAATGTCTTCACCGTATAGCCGGATTGCACCCTCTGATATGTCCTCAAAACCTGCGATACTTCGCAGCAAGGTAGTTTTGCCGCATCCCGATGGGCCCAGCAGGGTGAAAAACTCGTTATCTTGGATGGCAAGGGATACATTTTTGAGCGCTGTGAAAGAGCCATATCGTTTTGTAACATTCGATATATCGACCGCTATATCGGAATTCGTCCCCTTGTTTTCCATGCATGTACCCCCTAGAATGAACGATTATGGTAATTCCATTCGATTAGGGGGTATATACCCCTAAAGAGGTATCATCTGATGCAAAAGGGTGTGGAGACAGATGAGCTATTGGGCGCGGCGATTAAAAGTCTGCACAGTCCACAGTTCGACCAAGTGTTTAGCGCATGGCTGCAAGCCTGTGTGCCGTTTGATAATATAACAACACTGGCCTATTTTCAAAGCCAGCCACCCAAGAGGTTGATGTCTGAAAGCATAGAGCCCAAGGCACATGAGAATATTGATACTGTGTATTTGGCGGGTGCGTATTTATTGGACCCGTTTCACGATCTACATATAGCGCGTGCACCGCGCGGGGTGTACCGCCTTAGCGAAATTGCCCCGGATCAGTTTCAACGTAACCGATATTTTCTGGAATATTACCGCAATACCACGATGGTCGATGAAATCGGGTTTGTCAGTTATCCATCAGATGGAGTGTCCATTCATGTATGTTTGGGGCGCGACAGTAATTCCGGTCTGCGGTTTTCAAATCGTTTGATTGCAATTGCAAAGCGTATGGCGCCGGTCGTGGCGTCTTTGGCGGAAAGCCATTGGGATGCTTTGAATTCAACCGGGACATATACGGAAACCGATTTCACAGCCAGATTAATAGGCGCTGTGCACGAAGAATATGGTATATCCCTTAGCCCCAGGCAGGCCGAAGTTGCCATGTTGATTTTACGCGGGCATTCATCTGTATCCATCGGCCTGCGGTTAGGGATAAGTTCACAGACCGTGAAGGTGTTTCGCAAGCAGCTATACAGAAAATGTGATATTTCTTCACAAGCAGAACTGTTCAATTTATTGCTGCCGCTTTTGGGCTCCTGAGAGGCTTGAATGGTTGCGCAAGTTTTCTTTGGATTGGTTCTATAAAGTGAAATCACTTACAAGATTCCACTTGCGTTTTACGAAAAACATTCCAACATTAACGATTATATTGCGCATCGTATAATGGAAAATGCCGGGAATTAAGCGGCTTTATGGGTTACAAGTAGAGCATGGTTGCCAAAGCAGTAAATGTTGCAAAAGGTGAAACGGACTATTCGACACGAATAGACGCGGAAACCTGGGATTTTATACACAAAGTTGAAATCCATTACCCACCCGATACGGTTGATCTGGATGTTTCCGGCCAAAGGGCGGTTTACAACACGATGTGCGGGGCCTTTCGGCAGGCTTACCCGGCTGGGGTTACCGCGAAAGACTGCCTTGTGGGCGATGTGCCTCTGCGCTGTTATCAACGACAGGGGACAAATGCTGACGCGGTGGTTCTTTATTGCCATGGTGGCGGTTTTGTTGTCGGGGGGCTGGAAAGCCATGACGATGTTTGCGCGGAAATTTGTGATCAAACGGGTTTCGCGGTTGTCTCTGTTGATTACCGCTTGTCGCCTGAATATGCGCACCCTGCTGCATATGATGATTGCGTAGCTGCGTTTCACTGGGTCAGAGATCATTACAATTTACCACTGGTTTTGGCAGGGGACAGTGCAGGTGCTAACTTGGCGGCAGCGGTGGCACATACCGTGCGCACTGTGACAGCTTTGGCGGGGATGGTGCTGATATATCCCTCGTTAGGGTCGTTAAAATCCACAGGCTCGTATGCAGAACACGCCCATGCGCCGCTTTTAAGCATCGATGAAATAGAATTTTATGAGGCCATCAGGTCAAATGGAGCTGACACCACATCTGACGCAACTTTTGCACCGCTTGTGGACAATGATTTTTCCGGTTTGCCGCCGACCGTGGCAATCTCGGCGGAGTGCGATCCTTTATGTGACGATAGCAAAGAATATTGTGTTGCGATCCAGAATGCAGGTGGGTCGGCGATCTGGATTAATGAGGCGGGCTTGGTGCATGGATACTTACGGGCACGCCATACGGTTAACCGCGCTCGCGACAGCTTTTCGCGGATCGTCGCGGCGATTGACGCGTTTGGTCATAGACGTGATCTGACGCACAGTGATTTGCTGAATATAAGTGTGTGACAGGTCGGATTTTCGTCCAATCCATCTATTGCATTCAGTGTAATGAACTGTAAGCTTGCGTCGAAATAAACTCTCTTATTTAAAAATGGATATACGCGATATGAGATATGAGAAGCCTGTTGATGCGGCCGAGGCCGTTGAGCTTTTGCAAGGGAGTGCCGGTGTTGTGCGCGTGCTTTCCGGCGGTACGGATTTGTTGGTTCAACTGAAAGCGGGGATGGTTGAGCCTGATTTGATTGTTGATATCAAAGGCATTACCGGGATCAGTGATATTGTGCCCGAAGCGGGCGGCTTTCGCATAGGTGCTGCGGTGTCCGGTGCGGAGCTTGGCGAACATGACGGTGTTGTTGCACTTTGGCCGGGTGTGGTTGAAGGGGCAGAGCTGATCGGGTCGACACAAGTACAGGGCCGCGCCTCGATGGTGGGCAATCTGTGTAATGGATCACCAGCAGCGGACAGCGTTCCGGGTCTGATTGCGGCAGGTGCGGTTGCACGAATTGCAGGGCCAGACGGTACGCGCGATTGTCCGGTTATTGATATCCCAGTATCACCGGGTAAAATATCGCTGGGCAAGGGCGAATTTATCACGTCTGTGTTTTTGCCTGCACGGCCCAAACGTGCATCGGACGCTTATTTACGGTTTATTCCACGCACTGAAATGGACATTGCCGTGGCCGCAGCCGGTGTCAGTCTGGAACTGGACGCTGACGGCGTTTGTGTGGCTGCAAATGTGGCGCTTGGTGCGGTTGCCCCAACGGTTTTACTGGTTGAAGAAGCTGCCGCTGCGATTATTGGCACAAAGCTGGATGACGCAGCACTTGAAGCATTGGCGTCTGCCTGTTCAAAGGCTTGTAATCCGATTGATGATAAACGCGGCACCATTGCGTTCCGCACCCAAACTGCTGGCGTGTTAGCAAAACGCGCAGCCCTGATTGCCTATAAACGGGCCGGAGAAAACGCATGAAAAATATCCACGTATCGACCACAATAAACGGTGATCCGACAGAATTTATCTGTG
>JAJFHY010000057.1 GCA_021775375.1 Amylibacter sp.
GCGTGACAGGGCAACCATCGGGGTGGAACAAAACAGACCGATATTCACACCGTTTACGCCAAATACCGTATCATCTGCGGCCATAGCCATATCGCATGTCGCGACCAATTGGCAGCCTGCGGCGGTGGCAATTCCGTGAACTTGGGCAATCACCGGTTGGGGCAGGGTCAGGATGCGTTGCATCAGGGCACCGCAACGTGAAAACAGATCGGAAAAATAAGCCTGACCTTTATCCTGTGCAGCACGTGCTGCTGTCATTTCCTTTAAATCATGGCCTGCACAAAAGGCTTTGCCTGTGCCGCGCAGGATAACCGCGCGGATTTCCGGGGTGTCTGCAATATTGTCAAGTTCAGCGTGCAGCGTTGCAAGCATGGCGTCTGACAGTGCATTTAATGACTTTGGTGTGTTCAAGGTCAGGATCGTTACGTCATTTTTATCTTCACGCAGTAAAATATCTTGGGTCATGGGGCAAACCTTAGTAAAGCTGATGTGTTAACAAAAGGGTGGCATATGGAACTGAAGATGACAATCGCGGAAATCACCGTGTTTTTGGAAAAAGTATTCCCGCAGATCGACAAGGATTTTGAAGTGATCTCGTTGGCGGTGGATGAAGTGGTTGTGCGTATGCGTGTGCAAGACCGCCATTTGCGACCGGGCGGCACTGTGTCGGGCCCCTCGATGTTCGCATTGGCCGATGTGTCATATTATGTCGCGACACTTGCGCTGATCGGACCCGAAGCGCTGACTGTGACCACAAACTGTTCTATCGACTTCATGCGAAAACCTGCTGCACATAGGGATATGATTTGTAAGGCACGGGTTTTGAAACTGGGACGTACATTATCTGTGGGCGATGTCATGTTATATTCCGAAGGAATAGAAGAACCTGTCGCACATGCCAATTTGACGTATTCTATTCCCCCTAATCGCTAAGCGTATGGGGTATTATTGTACCTAATTTATAAGTATTTGATATTACACGTTAAATAGTAAGTTTGTGTTGTTGACTTGAGTTGTCAAACCCTTAGAACCCCCATATCAGTTTCGGCACATTCCGTGCCATCAACCCTATGGGAAGAAAACAATGAAAACTTTTTCAGCTACTCCTGCTGATATTGATAAAAAATGGCTTATCATTGATGCCGAAGGCATCGTGTTGGGCCGTTTGGCATCGATTATCGCAATGCGCTTGCGCGGCAAGCACAAGCCAAGCTTCACACCGTCTATGGATATGGGCGACAATGTGATCATTATCAATGCGGATAAAGTCCAGCTAACGGGCAAAAAACGTTCTGACAAAATCCATTACTGGCACACAGGCCATCCGGGCGGTATTAAACAACGCACAGCCGGCCAAATCCTGGAAGGTAAATTTCCGGAACGTCTGTTGGAAAAAGCCGTGCAACGTATGTTGCCAGGCGGCCCATTGTCTCGCGAGCAAATGCGCAACTTGCGTATTTACGCAGGTGCCGAGCATCCACATGAGGCCCAAAACCCAGAAGTTCTGGACGTTAAAGCCATGAACCCTAAAAACACGCGGAGCCAATCATGAGCGACGAAATCAAATCATTGGACGATCTTAAAGACGCTGTAGGCGAATTGCCTGCTGCTGACGTATCCGCTGCAGAAGCAGTTTCTGCCGCAATCACACGTGAGCCGGTTCGTGATGAACTGGGCCGCTCATATGCAACCGGTAAACGTAAAGATGCGGTTGCCCGTGTTTGGATCAAACCCGGTTCAGGCAAAGTGACAGTAAACGGTCGTGACATGAACACATATTTCGCGCGTCCCGTGTTGCAAATGATCCTAGCACAGCCTTTCAGTGTTGCAGGCGTTACAGGTGAATTTGACGTGATGGCTACTGTTAAAGGTGGCGGTCTGTCAGGCCAAGCAGGGGCCGTGAAGCACGGTATTTCAAAAGCTTTGCAACTTTATGAACCATCGCTGCGCGGTGCATTGAAAGCAGCCGGCTTCCTAACACGCGACAGCCGCGTTGTTGAACGTAAGAAATACGGTAAAGCCAAAGCGCGTAAGAGCTTCCAGTTCTCAAAACGCTAAGACGTTTATTGCAAATTACAAGAAGCGGTCTTTCGGGACCGCTTTTTTTTTGCTTATAGTAGACATAGTCATGGATAGGAGATCATGTATGGCAAATTTGGAAATTATTCCGTTGGAAAAAGGTCATTATGACGAATGGTTGGCCTTATATAAAGGTTATGCGGATCATTATCAGGTTGAACTGACCCAATACGGTGTGGCGCAAACTTGGGAGTGGCTGCACACGGATGTGTCGCCTGTAACAGGGATTGTCGCCGTCTTGGACGGTAAACTGGTTGGGCTAGCCCATTACCGCGCTATGCCCAGCCCACTGCGCGGGGTAGAGGTTGGATTTCTGGACGATATGTTTGTTAGTCACGCGTCCCGTGTTGCTAAAGTAGGAGAGAAATTATTGAACCATCTGGCAGAAATATGTACGCAAAACGGATGGCCGATCATGCGTTGGATTACGCGGGATAATAATTACCGTGCCAGATCGCTTTATGACCGAGTTGCGGTCAAAGCGGACTGGAACACATATGAAATGATGCCGCGTTAAGCCTGTTTGAAGGGATAATTTCCAAATGCCAGTTGGTATATTTGATAGTGGATTAGGCGGATTGACGGTTTATCGCGCAATCCAAAAACACATGCCGAACCTGACACTTAGCTATCTTGGTGACAATGCGCATGCGCCTTACGGGGTGCGTGATGCTGATGATATTTACCATCTGACATGTCGGGGTGTGGAACGTCTGTGGGATGAGGGTTGTGATTTGGTGATACTTGCCTGCAATACGGCAACGGCAGTAGCGTGTCGGCGCATGCAGGAAAACTGGGTACCTGCGGACAAGCGGGTTTTAGGGGTGTTTGTACCACTGATAGAGGCGGTAACCGAACGCGATTGGGGGGACATTTCGCCGCCACGTGAGGTTGAAGTGAAGCAAATCGCTTTGTTTGCCACACCTGCCACAGTTGCCAGCCGTGCGTTTCAGCGTGAATTGGCATTTCGGGCCATTGGCGTGGACGTTGAGGCGCAACCTTGCGCGGGGCTTGTGGATGCTTTGGAAGATAATGATCTGGAATTGGCTGAAGCGATGGTTCGCAGTCACGTAGGGGCCTTGTTACGCCGCATGCCAAACCCGCAATCGGCGGTATTGGGCTGCACGCATTACCCGATCCTAGAACATATATTTCAAGCCGCATTGGGTGATGGGGTCAAAGTGTTTAGTCAGGCCAATCTGGTCGCGGCCTCATTGGAGGATTACCTGAACCGTCATCCCGATATGCTGGGTTCGGATGGGTCGGGGCGGTTGTTAACCTCGGGCAATCCGCAAATGGTCAGTGATGCCGCTACGCGGTTTTTGTCCCGAACGCTGCATTTTGAAGCAGCCTGATTGTAAACCGCGCAATAATCGCTTAAATCCAAACTGATCATCAGGAGTAAGCTCATGCCAGAGCCAAAAAACATCGCAATATTAGGAGCCTCTGGCTATACAGGCGCAGAGTTGGTGCGCCTGATTGCGACACATCCGATGATGAACATTGTGGCGATGACAGCCGAACGTAAAGCCGGGCTGGAAATGGCTGAAGTGTTTCCGCATCTACGCCATCTGGATTTACCAAAATTGGTTAAAATAGACGAAGTGGATTACAAAAACGTTGATTTGTGTTTTTGTGCCTTGCCGCATGCAACCAGCCAAAAGGTGATTGCGGCCTTACCCAAGACATTGAAAATCGTTGATCTATCGGCAGATTTCAGACTGCGTGATCCAGAAGAATACGCAAAATGGTATGGCGGGAAACATGATGCGTTGGCGTGTCAAGAAGAAGCTGTTTATGGGCTGACCGAGTTTTACCGTGAAAAGATAAAAGATGCGCGTCTTGTTGCAGGTACGGGATGTAATGCAGCAACAGGCCAATACGCATTGCGGCCATTGATTGAAATGGGTGTGATTGATTTGGACGAGATCATTATTGACCTGAAAACCGGCGTTAGCGGGGCGGGTCGTGCACTGAAAGAAAACTTGCTGCATGCTGAATTGGCCGAAGGGGCACATCCCTATGCAATAGGCGGCACACACCGTCATTTGGCCGAGTTTGACCAAGAGTTCAGTTTAATCGCGGGGCGTCCGGTAAAAGTGCAATTTACCCCGACGCTGATACCTGCCAATCGCGGGATCATTGCAAATGTCTATGTAAAGGGCGATGCGAAAACGATTTATGACACGCTTACAAAAGCCTACGCAGACGAGCCGTTTATCATTATGTTACCATTCGGGCAGACACCCAGCACACGGCATATTCGTGGCTCGAACTTTTGCCACATCAGCGTGGTCGCGGATCGAATAGAGGGGCGTGCAATTGTAATTGCAGCGCTTGATAACTTAACCAAAGGCTCGTCAGGTCAGGCAATGCAAAATGCCAACCTGATGCTAGGCCTTCCAGAAGGGATGGGGTTGGAAATGGCCCCTGTGTTTCCATAATGGCTACTGGATTGAAGAAAAAACGTCGCGTTCAGTTAATTGTCATCGCATTTATTCTATTGGCAGTTGCGACCGCGTTAATCGGTTACGGTGCAAAAGATGGGATAGAATTTTTCCGCAGCCCCAGCCAAGTGGCGGAAAAGACACCACCCCCCAGCGAAACCTTTCGTATTGGCGGTTTGGTGGAAGAGGGCAGTCTGGTTAAAAAAGGCACCACGGCACGTTTCAACGTTACAGATGGCGGGGCGACTATTCCCGTTGTTTTCACCGGCATTCTACCGGATTTGTTTAGCGAAGGCACAGGTATGATTGGTACGGGGAAACTGATTAATGGCACGTTTGAGGCGCGTGAGATTTTGGCAAAGCACGATGAGAATTATATGCCGAAAGAAGTGATCGACGCCCTGAAAGAACAAGGTATTTACGAACCGCCCTCTGAATAAATACATTATCAGGACTTTTGTTCAAAGCTAACCCCATATTGATAATGGGGTGCTATATGCAAAGCATTGATGAAATAGCAACAGAAATTGTGCGCCGTGAAGGCGGTTATGTGAATGACGCGGATGATCCGGGTGGTGCCACGAAATACGGTGTAACCATCCACACCATGCGACGATTGGGGTTGGATTTAACGGGTGACGGCAAAGTCACTACAGCGGATGTAAAAGCCCTGACTGTAAATCAGGCCATTGATATATTTTAGAAACATTACTTTTACGGCCCCAAAATCGATCAACTTCCCAAAGCCCTACAGGCCAGTGTGTTTGATATGCAGGTCAATTCCGGCAGCCGCGCGATAAAACTGCTTCAAGAATTGCTGATTATGTTTGGTGAGGATGTTGTGACTGTACGTATCCTTGGCCCGCAAACGCTGGCATCAACTCATGCGACATGGAAGCAAGCGCCTGACCACATGGTTGATGCTTACGGGATTGAACGTCGCAATTACTATTACCGATTGGCTGACGGTCGTCCTTTGTCGCGTAAATACGCCCGCAGACAAGACGGCGGCAAAGGGGGGTGGATTATCCGGGCAGAGACGTTTATCGCGCAACGTTTCCACCTCAGCATGAAACAACATTTAAAAAGGACATCATCATGGGGTTGATTGGAAAGATATTAGGCCTTGGGTCATCCGTCGATAAATTTGGCAGTGCTGTCGAACGTGTTGCAGAAGTATTTGTACCAAATCGCACAAAATCCGATGCATTAACATATCGCAAAGGCCAAGCATCATTAGATCAATTCGCCGCAGAGTTTAAACTTGCGCCCGCAAGCCCATTTGAAAGCTTTGTTAACGGGTTGAACCGTATGCCGCGCCCGACATTGGCTTTTGGAACGGTGAGATTGTTTGCTTATGCAATGTCTGATCCTGTTGGGTTTTCAACGCGTATGCAAGGATTGGATACTGTGCCGGATCAGTTATGGTGGTTGCTTGGCGCGATTGTTTCGTTTTATTTCGGGGCACGCGAATTGCACTATAAACGGGAAGCGGGTAACCCGCGGAATGCTCAGACCTTTTCGCCAAAGTTTCTTACGCCTCATGATAACCCAAACAATGCGGCTTTTGCAGAGTGGCAACGGTTGCAAGAATAGAGCCTGATTTATGGATTTGATAAGCATTAGTAACAAGATGTTATTACCAAACTAAACCAGTAAACTAGTTTAGTATTTTGAGATAACCCAAGAAGCTATGTTTCGTATAAGCCAAAACTGCCGCGGCAGTCTGTCCGATAATGCATAATTGATTTGTAGCCACGCCTTGGTTGTCTATAGTCACGATTATGACAGTAGAACTCGGACATTTTGCAACGCTTCTGGCGTTTTTTGTTGCCATTCTTCAGGCGGTTGTACCGCTTATCGGGGCAGAACGAAATCAAGCCAATTGGATGGCTACATGCGTACCTATGGCAGTCGCGCAATTTTTGCTGGTAGGTTTTGCATTTGCAATGCTTACATTAGCCTTTGTCACTTCGGATTTTTCCGTGCGTTTAGTTGTAGCTAACTCGCATTCGTTAAAACCGATGCTTTATAAAGTAGCGGGTGTATGGGGAAATCACGAAGGCTCGATGCTGTTGTGGATATTAATTCTAAGTTTTTACGGCGCACTTGTTGCGATGTTTGGGCAGAATCTGCCAGACCGCCTGAAAGCCCGTGTATTGTCAGTGCAAGCCATGATCGCCGTGGCATTCCTTGGCTTCTTGATTTTTACGTCAAATCCGTTTGAACGGTTAGAGTTTCCTCCTGTGGATGGGAACGATCTGAATCCTCTCTTGCAGGATCCGGGTCTCGCATTCCACCCGCCGTTTCTCTATTTGGGGTATGTCGGTCTTTCGATGAGCTTTAGTTTTGCTATTGCGGCTCTGATCGAAGGGCGTGTCGATGCCGCATGGGCCAGGTGGGTTCGCCCTTGGACGTTGCTGGCATGGATCAACCTTACAATCGGTATCGCACTTGGCTCTTGGTGGGCTTATTACGAGTTGGGCTGGGGGGGCTGGTGGTTCTGGGACCCGGTTGAAAATGCAAGTTTCATGCCATGGCTTGTTGCCGCGGCTCTGCTGCACTCATCGATTGTCGTCGAAAAACGCGATACATTGAAAAGCTGGACTATTTTGTTGGCCATCCTTGCGTTCTCATTCTCGTTGATCGGCACATTCATTGTTCGCTCAGGCGTGATCACATCAGTACATGCCTTTGCCAATGATCCCGAACGCGGTGTTTTTATTCTTGTGATCCTGAGCGTTGCAATTGGTGGTGCGCTGACGCTTTTCGCGTTCAGAGCGCGTGAAATGCGTTCAACCTCGGCCTTTAATCTGGTTAGCCGCGAATCCGGTCTGGTTTTGAATAACCTGTTGTTGGTTGTTGCAACCGCTGTAGTATTTTGCGGCACTATCTGGCCTTTGGTGGCCGAAATAACAACAGGGCGAAAATTATCCATTGGCGCGCCGTTCTTTGATATGACGTTTACGCCGTTCATGGTGGTAATTGCCATGGTCTTGCCAATAGGTGCGATATTGCCTTGGAAGCGGGCACAATTGGGCCGCGTGATGCAACCGCTTTGGGGTGTTTTAGCACTGTCTGTGGCATTGGGTGCTTTGGTCTGGACCATGCAAACCGGAGGCCGCATGTTAGCGCCGATCGGTATTACATTAGCGGCATGGGTGATTTTGGGGGTATTTGCTGAATTAGGCATGCGCATAAAATTGGGTAAGACCAATGCTGCAGAATCCCTTCGCCGTTTGCGTAATTTGCCGCGTTCCGACTGGGGCAAAGCAGTGGCACATGCAGGCCTTGGTTTAACGATCTTCGGCATTTCCATGATAACAGCTTTGGAAATCGAAGATATTCGTGTGGCGCATATAGGTGATCGCTTCGCAGTTGGTGAATACGAGTTTTTGTTTCACGGCGTAGAGAAAACCAATGGCCCAAATTATAGTGTGGACCAAGGTCATATAACGGCGTTTAAAAATGATGTTAAAGTAGCAGAACTCTTTCCGGAAAAACGGTTTTACCATGTGCAGGGCATGCCGACAACCGAGGCTGCCATTGATCAAAGCCTGACGCGTGATCTATATATTGCACTTGGTGACCAGCAAGACGGTGGCTGGGCTGTGCGTACTTATATTAAACCGTATGCTAACTGGCTTTGGATCGGTGCGATTGTGATGGCACTGGGCGGTATGCTGAGTTTGACTGATCGTCGTTACCGTGTTGCTGCTACCGGGCGTAAGACCCTAAATGCAGTGCCGGCGGAGTAGTGGAATGATACGGCTATTATGTGTGCTTCTGACTTTAGCAAGTCCGCTTTGGGCAGTTGAACCGGATGAGATTTTGACAGATCCGGTGCTGGAAGAACGCGCAAGGGATATATCCAAGGGCCTGCGGTGTTTGGTGTGCCGTAATGAAAACATAGATAGCTCAAACGCAGGTATTGCCAAAGATTTACGTATTTTGGTACGCGAACGGCTGGTTCTGGGCGACAGTAATGAACAGGTTATAGATTATGTGGTTGATCGCTACGGCGAGTTTGTTTTGCTGAAGCCCACGTTTAGCATGAAAAATATGATCCCATGGTTGGCAGGTCCGGTTTTATTGCTGTTGGGGTTAATCTTGGCCGGCAAGTTTATTTCTAAACCAAAGCCTGTTCAAGTTGCCAAACTTACAGACGAGGAAGAGCAACGTTTGAAAGATATTCTGGATAAGTAACGCATAAAAAAAGGGCCGCTGACAAGAGCGGCCCTAATAGTCAAATCAACTTTTTATGATCCACCATTAAACTTTAAATATTTCTCGGTGGGTAGCCGGTTTTCAACATCCGTATAAACACGGTCCACCGCTCCTGTGTACAATTGGCGTGGACGGCCGATTTTTAGCTTCGGATCAGTGATCATTTCTTTCCACTGGGAAATCCAGCCGACGGTACGCGACAGTGCAAATACCGGAGTAAACATAGAGGTCGGAAAGCCCATCGCAGACAGGATAATGCCAGAATAGAAATCTACATTAGGGTAAAGCTTCTTCTCGATGAAATATTCATCCTCAAGTGCTATACGTTCCAGTTCTTTGGCAACTTTCAGAGTTTCGTTATCTTCGATGCCTAAAAGCTCCAGAACCTCATCGGCACTTTCCTTCATGACTTTGGCGCGAGGATCAAAGTTTTTGTAAACCCGGTGTCCGAAACCCATCAAACGGAATGGATCGTTTTTATCTTTTGCGCGCGCAACAAATTCAGGAATGCGATCTACCGTGCCGATTTCATGCAGCATTTGTAATGCGGCTTCATTTGCACCACCGTGCGCAGGGCCCCACAAGCAAGCAATACCGGCAGCGATACAGGCGAACGGGTTGGCCCCCGATGAGCCTGCCAAACGCACTGTTGATGTAGACGCATTTTGTTCGTGATCAGCATGTAGCGTAAATATGCGATCCATTGCTTTTGCCAGAACCGGGTTCACTTCGTATTTTTCTGTTGGAACCGCAAAACACATGCGCAGGAAATTGGATGCATAATCCAGATCATTGCGCGGGCATACAAATGGTTGGCCGATAGAATATTTGTATGCATGGGCCGCAATCGTCGGGATTTTAGCAATCATCCGGATTGAGGCAAGTTCACGTTGGTTAATGTCCGTTATATCGGTACTGTCATGGTAAAACGCAGATAAAGCCCCAACGACTCCGCACATAATGGACATTGGGTGTGCATCTCGGCGGAAACCACGGAACAGGTGTTGCATCTGATCATGCAACAAGGTGTGCCCTGTGATGCGATCTTCAAATTCTGTTTGCTGCTCTTTACTTGGCAGATCACCATAAAGCAGCAGGTAACACACTTCCAGATAATGCGATTTTTCTGCCAGATCTTCGATTGAGTAGCCACGGTATTGTAACTTGCCTTCGCCGCCATCGATAAATGTAATGGTTGAATCGCATGAAGCAGTAGACGTAAAGCCGGGGTCATATGTGAACACCTTACCTTGCGCATATAGTTTCGTTATATCAAGGACATCTGGACCCGCACTTGGTGAGTAAATTGGCAATTCCAATTCTTTGCCTTCAATATTCAGTGTTGCGGTGCGTTTTGCGTCTGTCATGTCGTCCTCATTTCGTTGCGGGGAAATCCCGTATATTTCTTTTACGAGCACAAAATATATGTGCCCGATTTGGCATTAATGCCATAACGAAGAGTAGTGCCAGATTATTCTGGGATTGCCATATATGCAGCGGCGTCATTTATCCGCGCAAGCGTTTCTGCTCTTCCTATTGCCACCATCATGTCAAATGTCGACGGTGACTTGGTTGTTCCAGACAGCACGACCTTCATTGGTTGTGCAATCTTGCCTAGTCCGACACCCTCTTTTTCGGCTAAATCGCGAAACAAGGTCTCTAACTCTTCTTTGCTCCATGTTGTAACCTCTGCCAACAGCGGGGTCAATCGTTTCAGTATACCATTGAATACCGAATTCAAGTATTTTACCTCATCCACATCAGGCGCAAATGGTCGCGCCCCCAGAATAAAGCGGGCTTTATCCAGTAAATCAGGCAGTTTTTTAGACCTTTCACGCACAATAGGCAGGACTGATTTCAGTTTCACAACTGCGTCATTGGTTAACGGCTCGCGGTCTTGTGACCCAATGTAATCCTGCAGACCTGCTAGCAGGACATCATCGGACACAGTTTCGATGTGGTATTTGCTGACATTATCCAGTTTCTTGAAGTCAAAGCGGGACGGGGCCTTATTGATGCTCTTTAAGTCGAACCATTCAATTGCCTGTTCAGTCGTAAACAGCTCATCATCACCGTGGCTCCAGCCAAGACGTGCCAGATAGTTGCGCATCGCATCGGGAAGATATCCCATGGCGCGGTATTCCTCGGCGCCTGTTGCCCCGTGACGCTTTGACAGTTTCTTGCCGTCATCACCGAAGATCAGCGGAATATGCGCAAATACCGGAATATCCCAGCCCATTGCCATGTAAATTAAACTTTGCCGACCCGCGTTGATCAAATGATCATCACCGCGAATGATATGGGTCACACCCATATCGTGATCGTCTACAACGACTGCCAACATATAGGTGGGCGTAGCATCCGAACGTAACAGGATCATGTCATCGAATTCCGCATTTTTCCAGACAACTTTACCTTGAACCTCATCGTGAATTTCCATCACACCGTCACGTGGTGCTTTCAGACGAATGACATAAGGCGCATCAGGGGCGGTTGCAGGATCGGCATCACGCCACGGGCTTTGAAAGCTACCGTATTTACCCTCGGGTGAGGCGCGAAATGCGTCGATTTCATCTTTGGTGGCATAACATTTATAGGCGTGCCCATTGTCGATCATGGCATATGCAACTTCGGCATGACGTTCTTTGCGGGCAAATTGGCTATAGGCATTGCCATCCCAATCCAGCCCCAACCATCGCAACCCGTCGAAAATCGCTTGGGTAGCAGCATCTGTGGAGCGTTCGCGATCAGTATCTTCAATGCGCAGCAGAAACTTACCACCGGTGGCTCGGGCATAAAGCCAATTGAACAGAGCAGTTCTGGCCCCGCCAATATGCAGATAACCAGTAGGGGATGGTGCGAAACGGGTGACAGTGCCCATGTGTTAACCTCTTGGAAACCATAATGAAGATAGTGTTGCCCCACATTTAGGCAAATGATCGGGGAAGAGCAAGAGACAGTGAAGGCATCATCGCTTATCAATGCACTGGAAACACAAAGAGGCCGGTTGTTTTTATGGGTGCCGGTGTGCTTGTCCATCGGAATCGGGCTTTATTTTCACCAAAGCAACGAGCCTTTAATCGGGCGCATTCAAATTTTAATCATTGTGGGCATAGTCATGCTTTGTGCCGTTTTACTGGATCGCCGCAGTGCATGTGCAATTTTAATTATGGCATCAGTAATAGTCTTGTCGGGTTTTTTGTTGACAAGTTTACGTGCACACTTGGTTGCCGAACCGGTTTTATCCTGGCGGTATTTTGGCAAAATAGAGGGCACTGTGGTAGCGATAGACCGCTCCTTCAGCAACCGGTTGCGCGTCACATTGGCAACGCCGGAATTGGATAAAATTTCACAGCCGCGCACACCGACATTTGTAAGGGTTTCACTTCATTCCGATATAGGTTTGCAATATCTGCGCCCCGGCGCCCGTGTACGCACAACCGGCAGTCTTTCACCACCTTCCGGCCCAGCAGAACCCGGCGGTTTTGATTTCCAGCAGTATACCTGGTTCAAGCGCCTTGGTGCTGTGGGCTATTCGCGAAATCCTGTGGAATTGATCGCGCAACCGGAATTGAACAGCTATAGTATGCGCCTGTTTGATTTGCGCATGCGTATCGCAAACCATGTCCGCCAACGTATTCAAGGTCAAACGGGTGCATTTGCAGCCGCGATTATCACAGGGGACAGATCTGCCATTGATCCTGCCATGCTGGATGATTTACGGGCCTCGAATCTGGCTCATCTTTTGGCAATATCCGGGTTGCACATGGGGCTTTTAGTCGGCTTTGTCTTTGCAATTGTCCGTTACGGTTTGGCAATGGTGCCATATATTGCACTGCATTGGCCGACAAAGAAAATAGGTGCAGTTTTGGCGTTATTTGCCGGGCTTTTATACTTGCAAATCTCGGGTTCTGCCATAGCCACGCAACGTGCGTTTATCATGGTTAGTGTGATGCTTGTCGGGGTGATGTTAGATCGGCCTGCCATCACGTTGCGGGCGGTGGCAATGGCGGCCACGATTCTGTTGGTGATACGCCCCGAGAGCCTGATGCAGGCCGGGTTTCAGATGTCTTTTGCGGCAACAACGGCGCTTGTGGCAAGTTTCGAGTTTCTAAAACACCAACGTCACTGGCAGGCAATGCAATATGGACGCGGTCGTTTTCTGCAACCGTTTGTGGCGCTTTTCGCCTCGTCCTTTATAGCAGGTGCAGCAACCGCTCCGATTGCGGCATTTCACTATAACCAGTTTTCGCAATATGGATTGATCGCCAATCTTGGCTCTGTTCCTGTTATGGGTATGCTGGTAATGCCTGCGGCTGTACTGGCGGGCCTGTTGTCGCCTTTTGGGTTGGATGCTGGGGTGTTTTGGATCATGGGGCAAGGGGTGGACTGGATACTTGGTGTTGCCCATTTTGTTGCGGGATTAAACGGTTCCACAATTGCCGTACCGCGAGGCGGTGCATTCGTCTTGCCGCTTATCGGCTTTGGCAGTGTTTTGTTCATCTTATGGCGCGGTGCAATGCGATGGGCAGGGCCGGTTCTGTTTTTTCTGGCAATCGGAATTTGGATAAACACACCTAGACCAGAGATTTTGATATCGGATACAGGGCGCTTGTTGGGCATCATGAAAGAACAGGGTCGGGCCTTGAACCGCAAACGCGGTAGCGGCTTTGCCGCACAGGTCTGGTTGGAAAACGATGGCGATAAAGCAGAACAAATCGGCGCAGCTGATCGCTATGCCGGTTTTTCGGACGCGATGGTTATGGATATCGGTATTGCAAAAATTGGCTATGTCTGGCCCAAGAAAACATCGCTTTTCGAACTGGAACGCTATTGTCAGAGCACTGATATCCTGATTTCACCAAACTGGAAACAGGACTTGTCGGGCGGCTGCTTCCAAATCTCGCAATCATATCTGCGCAGAAATGGCTCTGTTGCGATAATGATTGCTAAGGGACAACTCCGCGTGAAAACTGCGCGGCAAATGACAGGGGCGCGGATCTGGAATTCATGGTGGCTACGCAAGAAATCTTAATATGTACGGATCAAGCCCACCAGGCGGCCCTGAATTTTTACCTGATCATCGCGGTAAACCCGTGTTTCATAGGCAGGGTTAGCGGCTTCCAGCGCTATGGCAGATCCACGTTTACGCAGGCGTTTTAGCGTTGCTTCCTGATCTTCCACCAAAGCCACGACAATCTCGCCATTGTCGGCATCGATCTGTTCATGGATAACCACGATGTCGCCGTCATTAATGCCGGCATCAATCATACTGTCACCCTTGACTTCCAAAGCGTAATGTTTGCCGCCTTGTGCCAGCATATCGCCGGGAACGGACACATTATGCGAGGCAATCTGTATTGCTTCTATCGGTGTGCCTGCAGCAATTCGCCCCATTACGGGCAAATCCATCGCATGGCTTGCGGTAATCGGCATTGCAGAGCGGGGTTGCGGAACGGGTATCGTACCTTCAATGATACGTGGTTTAAAACCACCCTGATCCAGAGCTTCCGGTAGTCGAATAATTTCCAGCGCACGGGCGCGGTGCGGCAAGCGGCGGATGAACCCACGTTCTTCCAGCGCAGTTATAAGACGGTGAATGCCGGATTTAGAACGTAGATTAAGAGCTTCTTTCATCTCGTCAAATGATGGTGGAATGCCATCTTTTTGCATCCTGTTGTGAATAAATTCCAGCAAGTCCATCTGTTTTCGGGTCAGCATAATTCCCTCCTGTCTTATATATGTATTCTAATTGTTCCTCTATGTTCTATAGTCGTTCTTGTTTTGTGTCAACAGCTATACCTAGGGTATAGTAGTGTTCAAAATTTGTCCGCTAAAAGTATAGGTATACAGATAGCCAGATATGAACCGTCGTTAAATCCGGATTATATCTACTATATCTCCAGCTTTTTTGGAAGGCTCATTTGGATTGCGCACCATCAGGATATTGGCTTTGGCTAAAATGGATAAAAGCGAGCTGTCCTGACGGTCAAACAATGTACAGGTAGGCGTACCGTTTTGGTGACCCAATTGCGCACGCATATAATGCGCACGCGGGCCATTATTCTTAATGTCCTGCATCAGTGTGGCGGTTTCACGTGACAGCGCCTGCTTGCCCAAACCCAGCATGGCATTCAAAGCAGGGCGCAAGAAGATATGACCGCAAACAATTGAACTTACAGGATTTCCCGGCAATCCGATTAGGGGAGTACCATTGTAGCGGCCTGCCATCAGTGGTTTACCGGGTCGCATCGCCACTTTGTAGAAACTGGTTTCCATATCTGCACCTTGTGCCATCTGGCCAACCAGATCATGATCACCCACTGACGCCCCGCCCATGGTCACAATCGCATCCGCCCCTTCGCACAAGTCAAGCACTGTGCGCAATGCCGCTTCGTTGTCGCGGGCTATAGGCAGTAAGCGCGCTTCGCCGCCAGCCGCCTCTACCATCGCTTTCAGGCCCAGATTGTTAGAGCTGCATATCTGGTCGGGACCAAGTTTCGCGCCCGGGTAAACCAGTTCATCCCCAGTTGGAACCAGTGCTATAATCGGCTTGCGACGCACGGGAACATTACCCACATTCATTGCTGCCAGTAGCGATATTTCGTTGGTACCAAGTTTTAGCGGAGCAAAAACAGTATCGCCTATGGCAAAATCACCCCCCGCAGGGCGGATGTAGTTTTTTGTGTCGATATTGTCCGCAACCGTGATGGTATCATCCACCCGCGTGCAGTCTTCTTGTATCAGTATCCTGTCAGCCCCGTCCGGAACGGGCGCGCCTGTAAAAATGCGCACAGCTTGTCCTGCGCGAACAGAGCCTTCAAACCGCGTGCCGGCTGCACTTTCACCGATGACGGTCAGGGCAGTGCCTGAGGTAATATCGGCGGTTTGCACCGCATAACCATCCATTGCAGAGCCGGCAAAGGGCGGTTGATTGTGGGTGGCTTTAACATCTTTTGCCAGAACACGGCCCATCGCTTGTGCAATGGGAACGTCTTCGATGTCCAAAGGGTTAAACAGATCTAATACACGGGCAAGGGCCTCTTCAACGGATATCATTATTTCCCCTCGTAAAGCCCTGATTTACCGCCATCTTTCAATACCACGCGAATATCGCTGATTTGCATGGCTTTATCCACGGCCTTGACCATGTCGTAGACTGTAAGGGCGGTGACTGAAACAGCCGTAAGAGCCTCCATCTCAATCCCGGTTTGACCCGTGGTTTTAATGGTGGCTTCAATGTCGACGCAGTTTTCTGCCTTATTCACTGTCAAATCAATTGCAACCTTGGTTATGGGCAACGGGTGACACAAGGGGATAAGGTCGGGGGTTTTTTTTGCGGCCATTATACCTGCGACCCGTGCAATCCCCAACACATCGCCCTTTTTAGCGGTGCCTTTGGCGATCATCGCAAGGGTTTCGGGGGCCATAATGATACGGCCCTTGGCGGTGGCAATGCGTGAAGTCACGGCTTTATCCGAGACATCGACCATGTGTGCTGCACCCTGGTCATCGAAATGTGAAAGTTTATCGGTCATGCGGCTACCATTGGGTTTGCAAGAAGGGTTTTGGTGGCGGCTGCAACATCATTGGCGCGCATCAGGCTTTCGCCGATCAAAAAACTGCGCGCGCCAACGGCGGCCATTTCAGCCATATCTTCGGGTGTAAATATACCGCTTTCGGTGATCATATGACGATCATCTGGGACATTGCGAGATAATTCACGTGTTGTATCAAGCGTCACTTCGAACGTCTTCAGGTTACGATTGTTGATGCCCAAAAGCGGGGATTTTAAACGTAGGGCGCGATCAAGTTCAGCGCGGTTATGCACCTCAAGCAAAACATCCATACCCCATTCAAAAGCGCTAGCCTCCAGCTCATTGGCTTGATCATCGCTGACACTTGCCATGATGATCAAGATACAGTCCGCCCCCCATGCGCGGGCTTGTGCCACTTGATAGGTGTCATACATGAAATCCTTGCGCAAAGCGGGTAGATCACAAGCTGCGCGTGCATTTGTCAGAAACTCTGGCGAACCTTGAAAACTGGGTGTATCCGTTAGAACGGACAGACATGTGGCACCGCCTTTTTGATAAGCCTCAGCCAGTTCTGGCGGGTTGAAATCAGGGCGGATCAAGCCCTTTGACGGGCTGGCTTTTTTGATTTCGGCAATCAGGCCGTAACCTGTTTGTGTGGCGCGCTCCAAGGCTGTGGCAAAGCCACGAACAGGGCTTGCCTCTTTAGCCATATCTTCCAGGTCTTTGATGGGAAGAGCGCGTTTTTGCGCGGCAATTTCATCCAGCTTATACGCTTTGATTTTTTCAAGTATATCGGCCATTAGCCCGCCTCTGAAGTGATCTTGGCCAGCAGTGCCAGCTTTTCTTTTGCCTTGCCACTGTCGATGCTTTCAGCCGCGATTTCAACGCCTTGTTTCAAGTCAGTTGCTTTATCAGCCACCACTAAAGCTGCGGCTGAATTCAGCAAGACAGCGTCGCGGTAAGCGGATTTCTCACCTTCCAGCAACGCTGCAAGGGCAGCTGCATTGAATTCGGGTGTGCCACCTTTGATCGTTTCAAAAGGATGCACGGGCAGGCCTGCATCTTCCGGATTAATCTCGCATTCTGTAATTTTACCGTCTTCCAAGGCGACAACCCATGTCACACCTGCAATGGATATTTCATCCGTCCCGTCTGAACCATGGACCAACCATGCCTTTTCAGAGCCAAGCTCCAAAAGCACCTCGGCCATAGGGCGGATCATTTCGCGTGAAAATGCACCCGTTAACTGCCGTTTTACACCTGCGGGGTTGGTCAGTGGCCCAAGAATGTTGAAAATCGTGCGTGTGCCTAATTCAATGCGAGCAGGCATTACGTGGCGCATTGCGGGGTGATGCATTGGTGCCATCATAAAGCCGATGCCCGCTTCGTTGATCGCACGTTCCACAACATCGGGACCGACCATGACATTGACACCCGACAGGCTTAAAGCGTCAGCTGTGCCGGACTTTGACGATAATCCGCGATTGCCGTGTTTGGCAATGACAACACCAGTGCCAGCGGTAACAATGGCCGCAGCGGTCGAAATATTCAGGGTTGATTTACCGTCACCGCCCGTGCCGACAATATCCATGGCACCCTTAGGGGCTTTTACAGCCAGGCACTTTGCCCGCATCACGGCGGCAGCGGCAGCATATTCATCCACAGTTTCACCGCGCGTACGCAAGGCCATTAGAAAACCACCGGTTTGTGATGGTGTTGCTTCACCTTCCATGATGATGTTGAACGCGTCTTCTGCTTCGGCGCGTGTCAACGCGCCGTCTGCGGCTTTGGCGATAATCGGTTTTAATGCATCACTCATGCCGGCACCTTTATTTCATCCAGAAAATTCTTGATCATTGCATGGCCATGTTCAGATGCAATGCTTTCGGGGTGGAACTGGCAACCATGTATCGGCAACTCTTTATGTGCCAGCCCCATTATTGTGCCGTCTTCCAACCATGCGGTTACGTTCAGACAATCGGGTAGGGTGTCGCGGTCTACAACCAATGAGTGATAGCGGGTTGCTTGAAACGGGCTGGGCAGGCCTTTGAAAAGTGAGGTGCCGTTGTGGTGCATCGTTCCCATTTTACCATGCACTATCTCTGAGTGGCGTATAACCTTACCACCAAAAGCTTGTCCGATGGCCTGATGGCCCAGACATACGCCGATTAGTGGTGTTCTGGTTTCAGCAGCCGCTGCGGTAATCGCCAGACAAATGCCGGCCTGATCCGGATCACATGGCCCCGGTGACAGCATGATTGCAGACGGATTTAATGCCATTGCCTGTTGCACATCCAGCTCGTCATTGCGTTTTACAACAACCTGAGCACCCAATTCGCCCAGATAATGCACGAGATTATAGGTAAAACTATCATAATTATCGATTAAAAGCAGCATTCACTATTCCACTATTTGCAAAAAACGGGGGGTGAACCCGATTAATTTCTGCGCTATACATGCCCAGAGTGTAGAGCAATGGTCAAGAGCGCGAAGGCGTTTTGATAAGGAGCAGGAAATGTCAATTTTACGGGGTTTACTCGGTTTTATCATCGGTATGGCTGTCAGCGGGGCTGCATTGGCCTTATTTACGGCCTATATGCCGTCCATTTTGGGGACAGCGACGCCAGAGCCGGAAAGCCTAGCGCAAAATGAAGCACCTGCTGCGACAACAACACCAGAGGAGACATCAACCCCGAAAGCAAGTATTGAAGAGTCTTTAAAAGAGCAGCCTGAGGTTGAGGTGGTTGAAGAAGAGCAAAAGGTCGAAACACCAAAGGCTGAACCCGTTGTAGTTGAACCGGAACAACCTGTTGTCGTTGCCGAACCTGTCGTTGCCGAACCTGTTGTTGAAGAACAGCCGGTTGTGGAAGAACAACCAGTTGTTGAGACCGCAGAACCTGAAGCCCCGGCCATTGTCGTAGAGCAAGAAGAGCCAAAGGTGGCACCAGTTGTACAACCTGAGGAAGCCCAGCCTGAAGTGGTGGAAGTGCCGAAAAAAATTACTTTACCAACAATTGATACGACTAAGCCTGCGGACGAACCGGCCGAAGTTGTTGAAGAACCCGCAGCTGATATCGGTATCACTGTCGGTAAAAAACCTTCATCAAATTTGCCGACCATTACACAGGAAACCCAGGAAGAGGTTGTGGAAGAGACCGGCCAAGAAAATGTGCAGGATGCAGCTGCGGACAATGCTCTGGAATTCAACGCGACTGATTTTAAACCTGATGAGCGGCCTTTGTTGGGCGTCATATTGCTGGATATAGGCGCGGACGGGCTGGATGTGGACAAGCTGAAAAAGCTTAACGCACCACTAACAATCGCAATTCTTGCGGACGCGTCAGATGCGTCTGAACGGGCGCTGAAATATAATGACGCAGGGTTCGAGGTGATTGCAATGGCCTCTGACAATTATGCTGACGCCCTGAACAAAGCCAACAATGCAGCAGAGATGCAAAATGCATTGGATGTTGTGTTCAGCAATGTACCGCATGCCATTGGGCTGATGGACAATGCGCAAGGAAGTCTTCAGAAGAACAACCGTATGTCCGGGGAAATTGTAAACAGTCTTCAGGCCACTGGGCATGGGTTGGTCACCTTCGCAAAGGGGCTGAATGCGATCGACCGTGTTGCAGGGGCAGCAGGGGTGCGTTCTGCCAAAATCGAACGCGCAATCGATGCAAAAGGAGAAGGTAAAATTCAGATGGTACGCTATCTTGATCGTGCATCTTTAGATGCGGGGCGAGACGGGTCGGTGATCATTCTGGGGACAACATCCAAGGAAACTGTTGCCACAATTGCGGTTTGGTTGCTGAGTTCAAAGGGACAGAACGTAGCGATTGCACCTGCAAGTGCGGTGTTGTTGATGGAGTAGTGTGGGCCTCAGCCCATCTTACGTGTAAATCGAACGGATTTTAATTCCCTGACTTGAAGTCCACAAACAACCCCGCATCTTTGGCAGCCTGCCGTAATGCGTTGGATTTATTTACAGTTTCTTGAAATTCGGCTTCCGGGTCGCTGTCATAAACCACGCCGCCACCTGCTTGGATATACAGCTTTTCAGCCTTTGTGACGGCGGTACGCAGGGCAATGCAGATGTCCATGTCGCCACCTGCGGAAAAGTAGCCGACACCGCCGCCGTAGACACCGCGTTTTTCGGTTTCCAGCTCGTCGATAATTTCCATCGCGCGGACTTTTGGTGCACCTGAAACTGTGCCTGCGGGTAGGCCTGCCAACAGGGCCGACAGGGCATCATGGTCATCCGACAGCTCACCGATGACGTTGGAAACGATATGCATCACATGGCTGTAACGTTCGATTATAAACTGTTCATTCGGGTTTACGGTGCCGATTTTTGCAACACGGCCCACATCGTTGCGGCCCAGATCAAGCAGCATAAGATGTTCGGCCAGTTCTTTGGGGTCGGCCAGCAAATCTGCCTCTAGGGCTTTGTCTTCCACTTCGGTTTTGCCGCGCATCCGTGTGCCTGCAATCGGGCGTATAGTAACCTCGTCACCTTTGACGCGCACCAAAATTTCGGGGCTGGCCCCAATGACCTGAAAATCGCCGAAGTTAAAGTAAAACATATAAGGCGACGGGTTGGTGCGGCGCAAAGCGCGGTACAGTGAAAACGGCGGTAATTTAAATTCCTGCGTCCAGCGTTGGCTGGGAACTACCTGAAAAATATCACCTGCTTTGATGTAATCTTTGGCTTTTTCAACCACTTTGAAATAATCGGCTTTGCTGGTATTTGACACCGGTTTGCTTACATCGCCATGTGCGTCCGTATTGCAGGTTTCGGTCGTAATGGATCGTTCAAGATTGCCAACGGCATCCATCACACGTTCTGCCGCCTGATTATAGGCCGCGCGTGCATTTTGACGTTCAGCGGCCCAGACAGGTGAGATGACAGTGACTTCACCTTTGACACCATCAACAATAACGATGACTGTCGGGCGCATCATCACGGCATCGGGCAGGCCGATTGGGTCGGGGTTTATGTCGGGCAAATTTTCGACCAGACGGATCATATCATAGCCAAGGTAGCCAAATAAACCTGCGGCCATCGGGGGCAGGTCTTCGGGCAGATCAATGCGGCTTTCAGCGATTAATGCGCGTAGTGAAGTGAGCGGATCATCAGCAATAGTCGTGAATGCGTCTTCATCAAAACGCGCCGAGCGGTTGACCTTTGATGTGGTGCCGTCACATTTCCAAATCAGATCGGGTTTCATCCCGATGATTGAATACCGCCCCTTAATCTCTCCACCCGTGACCGACTCCAGCATAAAGCTGTTTTTTCCGGCGTGAGCCAGCTTCATCATCAATGAAACAGGCGTATCAAGGTCAGCAACAAGGCGGGTGTAAACCACCTGATTTTGACCTGCATTATAATTGGTTTCAAAACCAGAATATTCCGGCAACAAATGCATTTGTCTTATCCGCCGGTTAGTTGCGTGTTGATTTGGTTGATTGCAGCCTGATTAATGGAAACGCCTGCATTTTCACGCAATGTATTTGCGAAGATGGTTAACAGGTCATTTCCGATTTGTGTATCCAACTGTTGTTGAACCGCATTCCGAAGCGCCATGTTTTCAGGGATGTCTGTGTCAAATTCAGCGATTTTATCCAGACGCGAGATAAAAACGCTATCAGCGCCTGCAATGATACTTACGTTCCCAAGTGTATTTTTGAACATTTCTTCTATTAGCGCAGGTGGTGTGTTTTCGATAAAGTCGCCACGACCCGCATCAATTTCTATATGCGCATCAAGACTGCCAAAACTTGCGCCGGCTTCTAAATCGGTTTTTAAATCTTCGGCTTTCAGGGTCAGCAAGCGCACGGTTTCGGCCCGTTTCCAGTCTGCAATAACCTGATCTTTTACGGTGTCCAGTGGACGCAGTGCCGGTTGTACAATCTCGTCGACACGTAATGCGAATATCCCGCCATCGGCCAGATCCTGTATCTCCGGGAAGTCGCCAACGTTCGTTGCTCTGGCAACATTGCGGAAGTTTTCATAAGCCGCGATGCTTTCAGTTGTTTCGCTTGTTAGATCAATAGTTCCTAATTTCATGTCGGTATCTGCGGCTAATGTTTCCAAGCTATCGCCTGCCGCCAGTAAATCATCGATATCAGTGACCAGATCACTGACCAGTCGACGCGCAGACTCACCTGCCAGTTCAGCCTTAATCTCTTCACGGGCATCTTCATATGGTGTTATATCTGCCGCCAAAATAGCGTTGATATTGAACAGGGCCGGGCCTACCGAGGATTGTATAGGGCCAACTACACCCAATGCACTTGCAGAAAAAACAACATCCGCGGCTTCTTTAGAAAGGCCACCCCGTTCAACTTCGCCCAGATCAACATCTTCGGGCGTCAATTCACGATCTGCCAGCAATGTGTTGAATGTGGCTGTACCTGAATCCAGTAAATTACGGGCGGTCGTTGCGTCTGCCATCGTATCGAAAGCAATCCGGCCAATGCTGCGTTTTTCGGGTTTGTTGAAGCGGTCTGCTTGCAGATCATATGATTCCCTAATCAGATCTTCAGTCACATCAACCTGATCAGTCAGCATGTCCGGGCTAAGCCAGGCATAGGTGATTTTGCGGGTTAGGGGTGCTGTATAGGCTTCGGGGTCCGCATCATACTGCTTTTTCAACTGTGCGTCTGTGGGTTCAGTTATCGGTGCATCAAGTGCGGCTTTTGTCAGTTCCACCCAAGTGAAATCCCGATTTTCGCGACCGAACTTCAACAAAACCTGACTTTGTGTGCCTTGTGATTTCAGGCCCCTGATCACTGCGGCTTGCAAAAATACCCGCGCAGCTTCTTTACGTATTATTTGATCATACTCTGACGGAGACAATCCAGTGCGTTCAAGTGCATATTCATAAGATTCTTTGTCAAAGGATCCATCAATGCCCTGAAATGCAGGTGTGATTAACAATTGATCACGCACGGCTTGGTCGCCGACGCTGTAGCCAAGTTTGGCGGTTTCATCGTCTAGAGCGGCTGTCGTCAGCAGGTTTTGCAAAACATTGTTCTGAATACCAAAGCTTTGGGCCTCTGCTGCAGTAACGGTGCGGCCCAATTGTTGGGATAGTTCTGACAATGAACGGTTCAGGGCTTGTGCGTAAATGTCTGTGCTTATTTTTTCATCACCAACAAGTGCTACACTGCGGATCGATCCACCGCTTTGGCCTATACCGCCAAAACCGATCAGTCCTAAGGCCAGCAGGGCCAGTATGGCCCAAACAACGGTCTTGTTAGTATTTTTTGCACGCATTGTACCTAGCATGTGGAGTGTCCTTTACCATGACTTTCAGAGGTTTTAGGGCGATGTCGCGAGGGTGGCAAGCAAGGAGTGTTGAAAACAGTGTGAATTTTGATGAAACAGTAAGATATTGATGTGTTTGAAGCCTTGACCAAAACTAATTTGGGCGCGATAGGGTGCATATGGCTGCACCTCCGATCCTGACCCTGTCCAATATCCACCTGACTTTCGGTGGGAACCCGCTGTTTACCGGCCTTGATTTGGTTGTCGAGGAAGGCGCACGGTTGTGTCTTGTGGGGCGAAATGGTTCCGGTAAATCGACTTTGCTGAAAGTTATTGCAGGTCTGGTGCAACCGGATGACGGTGTGCGTTTCTTGAAACCACGCCAATCGGTTGGCTATATGGAGCAAGATCCCGACCTTTCAGGTTATGAAACTTTGCGCGACTATGCCACGGCGAATTTGGATGCGGGTGATTTGTACCGGGTTGATATGGTCGCCGATGGACTAAAGCTGGATTTGGACCGCAGCCCCAATACTGCATCGGGCGGTGAACGCAGGCGGGCTGCTTTGGCGAAGATCGTGGCCGAAGATCCTGATTTAATGCTTTTGGACGAGCCGACTAACCATCTGGATGTACAGGCAATTGCGTGGCTGGAAGATCATCTGCGAACGACACGCAAAGCTTTTATTCTGATCAGCCACGACCGTACATTCCTGCGCACTTTGACACGTGGAATTATTTGGGTGGATCGCGGTGTTGTGCGTCAGCATCCCAAAGGGTTTGAAGCTTTTGAAGACTGGCGTGACAAAAAGTTTGAAGAAGAGGATATGCAACGCCACAAACTGAGCCGTTTGATCAAGGCCGAAGGGCGTTGGGCGGTTGAGGGCATCTCTGCACGGCGCAAACGCAATCAGGGCCGCGTTAGGCGTCTTGCGGATTTGCGGGCCGAGAAGTCAGGGCAGATCAAGCGCACGGGAACGGCGGCGATGGCGTTGGACACGGGAGGTAAATCCGGAAAGCTGGTGGTGGAAGCTATCGGGATATCAAAGGCTTACGATAAACCTATCGTTACGGATTTCAGTCTGCGTATAATGCGTGGTGAACGCATAGCGCTTGTTGGGCCAAACGGTGTCGGCAAGACGACGCTGTTGAATATGCTAACCGGGCAACTGGCCCCTGACAGTGGTACGATCAAGCTGGGCACAAACCTTGTGCCGGCGATTTTCGATCAAAACCGTGATCAGCTAGATCCGAAAGCCACACTTTGGGAAACCTTGACACAGGATAAAGAACTGGGTGTTTCGGGCAAGAATGATCAGATAATGGTGCGCGGAAATCCCAAACATGTCGTGGGGTATCTGAAGGAATTTTTGTTTGATGACAATCAGGCGCGTGGCCCGGTATCGGCCTTGTCGGGTGGTGAAAAAGCGCGGCTGTTATTGGCGCGAATAATGGCAAAGCCGAGCAATCTGTTGATCCTCGACGAGCCGACAAACGATCTGGATATCGAGACGCTGGATTTGTTACAAGAAGTGTTGGACAGTTATGATGGCTCGGTCATATTGGTTAGTCACGACCGTGATTTTCTGGATTTGGTGGCAACTACCACAATTGCAATGGAAGGTGACGGAAAGGCCGTGATCTATGCGGGCGGTTGGTCGGATTATCGCATGCAACGGCGTGAAATTAATGGCGAAGATGCAAAGCAAGGCCGGAAAACCAAAGCAGTCAAGTCTTCCGACAGCATAGAGCTTAATAAAGCCGGCCTAAGCTTTACACAAAAACATCGGCTGGAAGCTTTACCGGATGTGATGGCACGGTTAGAGGCAGAGATTGCAAAATTGCAGGAATTCATGTCTGATCCGGACTTGTTTACGAATGAACCCGCAAAATTTCAAAAAGCCACTGATGGTTTAATTGAAAGACAAGCGATGTTGGACGCAGCAGAAGAAGAATGGTTAGAGCTTGTGGCTTTGGCTGAGGAGGAATAATGACGAAAGTAACCATTGAACTGGACACAGTGTATGAGCGTTCAAACGCGGCATTGTTGCGCCATGGAGCAAGTGAATTTGCGGCAAGTGAAGTTGCCAAAGCCATCCGCAAGGCAGAAGCGGTCGGAAACCTGATTTGCGGGCTTTATTATCTGGAAAGTTATTGTGCGCAATTGAAAACAGGTCGCGTGAACGGTGACGTGGAACCTATTGTAAGTAAGCCAAAAACTGCAAGTGTGATGGTAGATGCGGGACTTGGGTTTGCACAACCTGCCTTTGCACGCGGCTTGCCGGAAGCGATAAAAACCGCACAACAGGCAGGTACTTGCGCACTGGCGATTTGCCATTCGCATACATGTACTTCTTTGGGTTATTTTACTGAACAGATCGCAAATGCAGGGTTAATCGGTATCGGTTTTACCAATGCATCACCCGTTGTCTCACCGCCAGGTGGGAATAAAGCGGTAATCGGCACCAATCCGATTGCGATGTCAGTCCCGGCAAAAGCGGGCGGAGTTGCGTTTCAGTTCGATCAAAGCACGTCTGCGGTGGCTTTAGGCAAGATCACAATGGCTGCGAGTGCGGGAACGGATATTCCTCTTGGCTGGGCAGTTGATGCCGATGGAAATCCGACAACAGATCCAAAAGAGGCATTAAAAGGCTCGCTTGTGTCGACAGGTGGGTACAAAGGGTTCGGCTTTGGTCTGATGGCCGAAATACTGGCGGCTGCCGTGACAGGGTCGGTTAATTCACTGGATGTGTCAGGGTTAAAAGTACCGAACGGTGCGCCGCATGATCTGGGACAGTTTTATTTCCTGATAGACCCGACAACATTTTCGGGTGATGCGTTTTGGGATCGTCTGGCGCGTGTGTCGGATGCAGTTACAGAACAAGAAGGTACACGTTTGCCCGGCACGGGAAAAACGGTGCCTGAACGCGTTGAGATAGACAGTAATGTATGGGCGCAGGTTTTAGATTTAGCTGGGTAACTTACCTAGTTTTGCGCTTGGGTCGCAAGTTTTTTCGCTTCTTTTTCCATTTTCCGTTTCGCGATGCGGCAGGTTTCCACCACGCGCCCAATGGCTTTGGTCGATCCACGCAACGGAATACGTTCTGTTACGCCCATCGCCATCATGGATACATCCGCGTAATTGCCTGTGATCAAGCTACGAAATAGCGTGGCCAAGGGTTCTTTTTCAGTATAATGCCAATCTTTTGCATCAAAATCATAAGCCACCACACTGGTTACGCCAAGTTTAGGGAAATCAAAGAACAGCATTTCTTTTTCTGCTAAAGGTAATTCTTCGGGTGCGTTATCTTGTTGATCAGGTTCTGTTGTTTGAACGCTTGATGCTGCAGTAATTTCCGCAGGCGGGTTTACCGTTTGTAAATCCGCTTCCGCTACTTTCGGAACAGGTGATGCTATTGGGTAGCCCGGACGATAGCGAAATTCTATTTCTGCAGTGTCGGAGAAACATTTGATTTGTATGGATAACCAAGTTTGTTCATCCTTCGCGCATAGCAACAGGGCGGCAACCGGGCTTTGAAGGGCTTCGTTCGCCGGAACCAATTCCCACGGTTGGCAGGAATTGCGTAGATTGATGGTTTCTGAAAAGCAAGCTGTATTGGATAATACAAAGGCTACGCAGGCCGCAGAGATACGTAATAACATATTAATTCTCATTCAGAGTTATTTACATCTAAATTACCTGAATTTGCAGAAATAAAAAGATTATTTTGTCTCGCTGTCACAATTACATCTAGCGGCGAAAACACTAAATTTCACCAAATTTATGGTACCTGTAGAAAACAAAAACTACAATTAGTAGCTATAGCTTTGAAAACATACACAACTTATTGTGGAATTTTTTTTGACAGATACATTTTTTATGGCGATACTTACCTTAAGGAATACAAAAAGAATATTAAGGGGACAGGTGAATAGAAAAAGGCAATCGCGCAGTA
>JAJFHY010000058.1 GCA_021775375.1 Amylibacter sp.
GTGCTCATTAGATTTTCTGCAAGTCTTGCATAGTTTTCGCACGCAAAGCCCAGCCGTTTGGCCTGTGCCTGCAATCCCTCAGGGATATCTTCAGTCATGTAGTATGGCTTCCTCTCGGGTTGTCCCGTCGAGCAGACGTGCGAAAGCAGCGACCATTAAGATCACTGCTTACCCACTTCTTCCAGCTTGCCACAATGTATAGCCCCGACCGTTCGCAAAGTCAAGATTTTCAACTATAGGGTGAGCGATCTTAAGTGAAATATTTTATTAATAATTGTAGTAAGATGCTGTTATTGTTAATTATTACCAGCAGCCTTCGCAGCCTTACGCCGTTCCGCTTCAATCTTGCGCCACTTGATAACATTAGCATTATGTTCACGTAAAGTAGCAGCAAACACATGCCCGCCGGTACCATCGGCTACGAAAAACAGATTATCGGTCTTGGCTGGATTCATTACCGCTTCAATCGCTTTGCGGCCTGGGTTTGCAATTGGGCCTGGCGGAAGGCCGGGAATGATATAAGTATTATATGCAGTCTTCTTTGACAATTCACTGCGTCGCAAACCACGCCCCAAAGGCGCCTTGCCATCGGTAATTCCGTAAATAACCGTTGGGTCAGTTTGCAGCTTCATCCCCTTATTCAGACGATTGATAAACACACCGGCCACTTCCGCGCGTTCACCGGCTATGCCGGTTTCTTTTTCCACGATCGACGCAAGCGTCAAAGCTTCTAATGGCGATTTAAACGGCAGATCAGCAGCACGTCCAGCCCAGGCAGCTGCCAGTATATCACTTTGTGACTCTGACATTTTATCTAAAATATCACTCCGTAAAGTTCCCGCACGAACCTCTACTGTATCAGGCGCAAGCACCCCCTCTGCAGGTAGATCCAAAGCAGGCCCCTCCAGAAAATCAGCAGCATTCAATGCTTCAACAATTTGCCAGCTTGTTGTTCCTTCAGGAACAGAAATCAGATAGGAAATCGGCGTTTTAGCGTCTTTCAATTCCGAATAAACCGCTGGTATCGCATCACCGACGACATAAGACGTCAGGATTTTATTCTCATCCTCACCGGCGGATCGTTCCCTTAAAACCAGTTCTGCGGGGCTGGCGATTTTAACATTATATCGCGCCACATACCGAAAACTACTGCGACCACCCTTGGTTACTATATCTAATATATCTGAAATGGATGCAGAGGCCGGTATCTCGTAGTTACCGAATTTAAGTTGGCTGTTTTTTCCTAAATATCTGGAACCAAGACGCATCACGGTTCCGCTTTTGATTGCCCCTTGTTTTACAAGATCATCCGATAACGCGGGAACAGAACCGCCACGCGGAACTTCAATAAAAATAGCCTCTTGCAAAGGTCCGGGCCCGTAAAACGCAGACTTACCCCAAAATACCAATCCTGCTACGCCAATCATCAGGACAATCAGCAGATTGAAGAAATTTGCAGCAAAGTGCTTATTCATGCGTTCAACCGTCCACTTTACCCATTACCAATGATGCATTTGTGCCGCCAAAGCCAAACGAGTTCGACAGGACAACATTTATCTCACGCTCAACCGCTTTGTTCGGCGCCAAATCCAGCTCGGTTTCCACATCTGGATTATCAAGATTAATCGTTGGTGGCGCTATTTGGTCGCGTAAAGCCAGAATGCAGAAAATTGCTTCAACAGAGCCCGCAGCCCCCAGCAAATGCCCGATAGATGACTTCGTTGACGACATCGTCACACCTTTTGCAGAATTGCCCAACAGACGTGTCACAGCCCCCAATTCAATGGTATCGGCCATCGTTGAAGTGCCGTGTGCATTGATATAATCGATATCAGAAGGCTCTAGTCCGGCGCGTTTCAACGCTGCAGACATTGCCCGAAATCCGCCATCGCCATCGGTTGAAGGTGCGGTAATATGATACGCATCCCCTGACATGCCGTAGCCCAGTATTTCCGCATAAATATTCGCACCACGTGCTTTGGCATGCTCATATTCTTCCAATACGACAATACCGGCGCCTTCGCCCATAACAAAACCATCGCGATCGCGGTCATAAGGACGCGAAGCAATTTTGGGATCATCACGGTGCGATTTTGACAAAGCTTTACAGGCATTAAACCCGGCTACACCTATTTCGCAGATTGGGCTTTCCGTGCCGCCTGCGATCATCACATCGGCATCATCAAGCATGATCATCCGTGCCGCATCGCCAATGGCATGCGCACCGGTTGAACAAGCCGTCACAACCGCATGGTTAGGACCTTTAAATCCGTGGCGAATAGCAACTTGACCGGATACCAGATTGATCAAAGCACCCGGTATAAAAAACGGGGAAACTCTACGGGGTCCGCGTTCTTTTAAAACAACGGCCGTCTCGGCAATAGAGCGTAAACCGCCAATGCCGGAACCAATCATAACACCTGTACGCAACAGGCTTTCTTCATCAACAGGTGCCCAGTTCGCATCAGCTATCGCCTGATCCGCTGCACACATACCAAATAGAATGAAATCATCAACCTTGCGTTGTTCTTTGGGTTCCATCCAATCATCAGGATTAAATGTCCCGTCAGTGCCATCGCCATAAGGGATTTCACAGGCATAATTGGTTGCCAGATGATCCGCGTCCCAACGTGAAATCGTGCCTGCAGCGGATTGCCCTGCAAGTAAACGTTTCCAGGTTTCTTCCACACCACATGCAAGTGGTGACAACATTCCAAGTCCTGTGACAACAACGCGACGCATATTCACCTCATAGTATTTCTTGCCTTAAGTGTCGTAATTACCCTGCCCTTTACATTTCAGCAAGCAATCAACTGCACATCGGCTGATTTTTGCAAAAAAAGACGCGCCCCGCAAAGGACGCGCCCTTTAAAACATCAAAGTTTTAAAATTCTTCAGGAAGCTTCAGTGATGAACTTCACTGCGTCGCCAAATGACTGAATCGTTTCTGCGGCGTCATCAGGAATTTCGATGCCGAACTCTTCCTCAAAAGCCATAACCAATTCAACTGTGTCCAGGCTGTCTGCGCCCAAATCATCAATAAAAGATGC
>JAJFHY010000059.1 GCA_021775375.1 Amylibacter sp.
AATGATCCGACTTGGGTGCGGAATTATCCGGAAAAACTGTTGGTTCTTCAATTTCCGGACTTAACACCGCCCACTACAGTCGCGCGGGATTTGGACACTTTGAAAGCGTTCAAAGACGAGCATGGCGATATTATCATGAAACCGCTTTACGGAAATGGCGGGGCAGGTGTTTTCCGGCTAGACCCCAATGATCGAAACTTCAGTTCGCTATACGAGCTGTTTGTGGGGATCAATCGCGAACCGTTGATAGCACAAAAATTCCTATCTGATGTCAGCAAGGGGGATAAACGTGTTATTCTGGTTGACGGTGAACCTGTAGGCGCAATTAACCGTGTCCCTGCCGATGGCGAGACGCGGTCAAACATGCATGTGGGCGGGCGGCCCGAAAAAGTTGATCTTACCGCGCGTGATATTGAAATCTGCGAACGGATTGGGCCGCTTTTACGTGAAAAGGGTCAGATTTTTGTCGGCATCGACGTGATCGGTGGCAACCTGACCGAGATCAATGTGACTTCACCAACGGGCATTCAAGAGCTGGAACGCTTTGACGGGATTAATGTGGCGGAAAAAATCTGGGAAGCTATAGAAGCGCGACGCGCAGGCTAATGTCGTTACCTCTGCGCTTTGCTTCCATATCCTCAAAACTGTTTTTCAAACCGGCCCTTGCATATATAGGAAATTTGAAATGGATGCGCCGCTATCTTGATTTTTTGACCAAGCTGAATGGCATTAATCCCAAAGGGGCAATTTACGAAAAATCTTCGCTTTTACACAATGGCCAAGCGGTTCCGGTGGTTTGGGCCGGCCTTGCAGAGCCTTCGCAATCACATGTGCTTTTGTATATCCACGGTGGCGGTTTTATTTTCGGCAGTGCGGACACCCATAAACATCTTGCCGCAGACATTGCAGGGCAACTGGGAATAAAGGCGGTTCTGCCAAATTACAGGTTGGCACCCGAACATGTTTTCCCGAAAGGTTTTGATGATGTCGTGACAAGCTACCGGGGTTTGTTGGAAATGGGTTATCAGGCGCAAAATATTATCATTGGCGGTGATAGTGCTGGGGGAAATCTAACCTTTGCATTGCTGGCCTATATAGCCGCACATAAACTGCCGATGCCGGCTTGTGCATTCACCTTTGCAGCCCTTACCGATTTAGCCAATTCGGCGAAAAGTATTACTGAGAATGCTACCAAGGATTGCGTTTTGGCTGCTAATCGTTTTAGTGAAATGAGCTTTGCTTATGCACAGGGGCAGGATTTTAAATCACCTTATCTGTCGCCCATATTTGCCGACTTTACAGGAGCTCCTCCGGTTTTGATGCAGGCTTCGGAAAATGAGATGCTTATTGATGACAGTCGCGCCATGTTGAAAGTGCTGACGGATCAAGGTGTTGATGCGCGATTAAGTGTTTTTGGCAATGGTTTTCATGTGTTTCAAATTCTGCGCGGCTTTGTTCCGGAGGCAAACCTGGCAATTACAGAACTGGTTGGCTTCATCAAAGATCAAATGCCGGGGGCTAAACGATAACTAAGCGCCTCGGCAATATGGGGTTTGCGTACATTGTTTTCAGCATCCAAATCCGCAATGGTGCGGGCCACACGTAAAACACGGTGGTAACCGCGCGCTGTCAGATTGAATTTTTCGGCGGCTTTTGCCAAAAGTGCCAATCCTTCAGGATCCGGTGTTGCCACTGCTTCCAGCACCTTTCCTTCTGCATCCGTATTCAAAGCGACATCATGTATATCACTATACCGTTCGTTTTGTATTTGACGCGCCAACAAAACACGCTCTGCTATTTCGGCACTGCTTTCCGTTGCCGTCAATCCGGTCAGGTCCTGCATGGTAACGGGGGGGACTTCGACACGTAGATCAAAACGATCCATTAACGGGCCGGATATACGCCCCATATAATCCTGCCCGCAAAGCGGCACGCGCGCGCAGGCCCGTGCGGGATCAGCCAGATAACCGCAACGGCAAGGGTTGGCGGCACTGACCAGCATGAATTTGCACGGATATTTCACATGGGCATTGGCGCGTGAAACCATCACTGTTCCGGTCTCGACAGGCTGGCGTAAGGTTTCCAATACCTGTCGTGAAAATTCCGGCAATTCGTCCAAAAACAGCACACCGTTATGTGCCAACGATATCTCTCCGGGTTTAGCTCCGCGCCCGCCGCCGACAATTGCTGCCATGGAAGCTGTGTGATGTGGATCCCGAAAGGGGCGGATTTTCGAGATTCCACCTTCGGATAATAACCCCGCCAGCGAATGGATCATTGATGTTTCAAGCGCTTCTTCCGGCCCTAATACGGGTAGAATACCCGGCATGCGTGCTGCCATCATTGATTTGCCTGACCCGGGAGAGCCGACCATGAACAGGTGGTGTCGGCCTGCGGCGGCAATTTCCATTGCGCGTTTGGCGCGTTCCTGTCCCTTAACATCCAGCAAATCGCGTTCTTCGATGGTTTTTGTCACTTCGCCGGGCTCTGCACTTTTCAGCACCTGTTTGCCGTTGAAGTGGTTCATGACCTGCAACAATGTTGCAGGGGCGATCACGTTTACGGACCCGACCCATGCCGCTTCTGCGCCGCAATCTTTGGGACAGATCAAATCACAGGATGCTTCTGCGGCGGCAAGGGCTGCCGGTAGCGCACCGATGACGGGGATCAGTTTTCCATCCAGTGACAATTCACCCAAAGCAACTTGGCGGGCCACTTCATCACTTGGGATCACTTCCATTGCTGCAAGTAATGACAGGGCAATTGGCAGATCAAAATGCGAGCCTTCTTTGGGCAAATCGGCAGGTGACATGTTCACGGTGATGCGTTTCGATGGCAATGCCAACGCCATAGATGTCAACGCCGCACGCACGCGTTCTTTGGCCTCTGACACGGCTTTATCTGGTAGGCCCACAATGTTGAACGCGGGCAGGCCGGGGGCAAGTGAGCATTGCACTTCGATTATACGAGCCTCGACCCCCAGAAAAGCCACCGTATAGGCCCGTGCCACCATGTTCGACTCCGCATTAAACTTGGTTAACGGTAGTAGTGGATTGGTTTATTTTTGGTAAATTTCCATAAACCCATCCCAAGCCGCAGCATCTGCCACGGTTTTATCGCGGCAAAACGGATTGCAAAAACCAAATACACGGCCATCCAGTTCCAGATAGTCGGTGACGGGGTCGCCGGAATAGGGGCAATGGGTGTTTTCTGAAGGGCCGGCATCCACTGCTTTTGCGGGTAAGGGTGTGGGGCCGGGCCATGGGGTAGATGGCAAGTCCAGATCATAACCCGGTTGGATATAGTTTTGGGCTCTCCCCATCGCGCGCCAACGACGAAAGGACGGGTCGGACAGATGGGCATTGATATAAGCATCCGAGACTGCGTTTCGTGGCAGGTCATAGGTTGCAAACCGTGTGGCGACCGGGGCGTAGAATACATCTGCGATTGTATAATCGCCAAACAACCACGGGCCGTTTGCGCCGTATTTTTCGCGGGCTAACGCCCATAAAGCTTCTATTCTTGCAGTATCTTTCAGGACTGCATCGCTTGGTTTGAAATCGGGGTAATGGCGACGTAGGTTCATCGTGCAATCACCACGCAGAGCGGTGAACGATGCGTGCATCTCGGCCACAAGATTACGCGCCATAGCGCGGGCTGCGACATCAGTAGGCCACATATGCGCATTGGGATGGCGCTCGGCCAGTGTTTCGGCGATCGCTATGGTGTCTTGCACCACGATGCCGTCAAATTTCATTGCGGGCACAAGTCGTGCAGGCGCAAAGCTTTCCAACATTTCTTTAAAGGCGTCACTATACATCCGCGCGGAATGAACCCGCACGGGCAGGTTGAATTTTTCGAATAATAACCAGCCGCGTAACGACCAGCTGGAATAGGTGCGATCACCAATTGCAAGTTCATATGTCATGTATGGCAGTATGCGGGGCTTTGTGAAAAACGCAAAACATCTTTCGTGATGTGTGTGATCAAGGTTTGTGATTAACACCCATGATCCGCCACGCTTCACCCAAATACTCCAGTCGTGTCACCGATAGATTATCGATGTGAAAACTGGTGGCGGCTTTTGCGCTCATGTTGCCTGCATTTTGGATTTGGGTCAGGATCACGCCGTAATGGGCGACGATGACAATATCGCGGTCTTTATGTTCATGGCACAATTGACTTACTTCCGCACCAACACGTGCGCATAACTGGTTCCAGCTTTCACCACCCGGGGCTTTGGTATCACCGGGCTTATCCCAAAACGTACGGATCAGATCGGGGTTCAGACCTGACGCTGTATCGAAACTTTGGTCTTCCCAGTCGCCGAAATGCATTTCACGCAGACCTTTGCGCGGGGCAAGATGATTGCGCGACCCGACGATTGCCTGTGCCGTTGCCGTACAACGTATCAGATCTGACGACAGAATTAGCGCGTCTTTGGGCAAATGCGCATCCAATCGTTTGATCCGTTCCGCATCGGACAAATCCGCAGGCGCATTGGTCCAGCCGATCATGGTTTTTTTATGTGTCGGGCCGTGGCGCACCCACCAGAAACGGGTCATTTCGGAAACTGTCCTTTCAGGGTCTGGGGCAAACCTGCGGTGACCAGAATAACCAAATCAGCCAATGCGGCAAGTTGTTGGTTCAGCTCGCCCTGGTGTTGGCGAAACGCGCGGGCAAGTTTGTTATCAGGCACAACACCTTGGCCGACCTCATTGGTGACAATGACGATTGATCCGTTGAATTTTTGTAAACCGCGAAGAAATGCGGCTTTTGCGGCATCCAAATCATGGTCGCCAAGTAAAATATTGGACAGCCAAAATGTTGCACAATCCAGCAGGACAATATTTGAGTCGTCAATGGTTTCCAAAACGGACCATGGCGCAAGGGGTTCTTCATAGGTTTCCCAATCAGTCCCGCGCTGGGCTTTGTGTTTGGCTATTTTCGCATTCATTTCAGCGTCAAACGCCTGTGCCGTTGCGATATAGGCGCGTGGACTATTGCTCGACATCACTAATTTCTCGGCAAAGCCCGACTTGCCAGAGGCTGCTCCACCGATCACAATTGTGAGTTTTGGTAGCTTAAATGTCATACAATATCCAATTTAGATCACTTGCGCCTGCGCCTGCGCAGCTTTACATATATTCCAAGCGAAACTGAAACGGAATATCTGATGTTGGCCGGTCGTAAAATACTGCTGATCATAGGCGGCGGAATTGCTGCGTATAAAAGTCTTGATCTGATCCGCCGCCTGCGTGAGCGCGGCGCGTCCGTTGTGCCTGTTTTAACCAAGGGTGGTGCGGAATTTGTCACACCATTGTCTGTGGCAGCTTTGGCAGGGGAAAAGCTGTACCGCGATTTGTTCGATCTGGGTGACGAGGCTGAAATGGGCCATATCCAACTGTCACGCGCAGCTGATTTAGTTGTTGTGGCCCCGGCTACCGCCGATTTGATGGGCAAGATGGCCAATGGGCAGGCGAATGATCTGGCGACCACTTTACTGATGGCCACCGACAAGCGTGTATTGATAGCACCGGCAATGAACGTACGGATGTGGGAACATGCCGCGACACAGCGCAATGCCAAGACGCTGAAAAAAGACGGTATCCTGTTTGTCGGCCCTGATAAGGGCGATATGGCATGCGGTGAGTATGGCCCCGGGCGTATGGCGGAACCGCTGGCTATTGTGGCCGCCGTTGAAGATGCATTGCTGAACGGTCCCTTGAAGGGGCGGCATGTCTTGGTAACATCCGGCCCGACCCATGAACCGATTGATCCCGTGCGCTATATCGCCAACCGTTCATCCGGGGCGCAGGGCAGTGCTATTGCTACAGCACTTGTCGCACTTGGGGCAAAGGTGACCTTTGTGACAGGTCCCGCACGCGCGGATATGCCGTTGGGCTGCACGATTGTGCCTGTGGAAACAGCTGATGAAATGCTGGAAGCCGTGCAAAATGCGTTGCCTGCCGATGCGGCCGTGTTTGCAGCAGCCGTTGCGGACTGGAAGGTAACAAGTGCATCGGACAAGAAGATCAAGAAAACCAAAGGCGCGAAACTGCCGGTTTTGGAATTTGCCGAAAACCCCGACATCCTGCATGCCGTGTCGAATATGGGCAAAGACCGCCCAAAATTGGTTGTCGGTTTTGCCGCTGAAACCGATGATGTGCTGGACAATGCAAGCGCCAAACGCAAGCGTAAGGGGTGCGACTGGATTGTGGCCAACGATGTGTCACCTGAAACAGGGATCATGGGTGGCACGGAAAACGATGTAACGCTGATCATGCAAGATGGTGCTGAAAACTGGCCACGCATGAATAAATCTGCCGTTGGCCAGAAACTGGCCGACAAAATAGCAATGTCATTGGGACAGGATAAATAAATGGCAAATATTAAAATAAGTATCATGCGTGTGGAAGGTTCAGACCCTAAAATAGCCTTGCCATCATATGAGACAATTGGTGCGGTTGGGATGGACCTACGGGCAAATTTCAAGGAAGATTTGCGTGTTACAGGCATTACATTGAACGCAGGCCAACGAGCGTTGATCCCTACAGGTTTGGCGCTTGCTTTGCCGAATGGTTATGAAGCGCAAATCCGCCCACGCTCTGGTCTGGCACTGAAAAAAGGCGTTTCAATTGTTAATAGTCCCGGAACTGTTGACTGGGATTATCGCGGTGAGATCAGCGTTGTGATCATTAACCACGGTGCCGGGCCATTTGACATCATGCATGGTGATCGTATCGCGCAAATTGTGTTTGCACCTGTGATACGCGCGATGTTCTCGGTTGTTGACAAGCTGGATGAGACCAAGCGCGGAACAGGCGGTTATGGATCAACCGGTCAGGGTTAAATGGAACTCTTTGGCGTTAATTTCAGTGTAGAGCAGATGCAGCTTATTGTTTTGTTGCTGCTT
>JAJFHY010000060.1 GCA_021775375.1 Amylibacter sp.
TGCGGTTCTGAACCTGACCGCCGGCATGGGCGGCGATATGATTTTTGGCCCGCCGGATGCGCCTCTACCACTGTCCAATTCAACCGACATGGCGAGTGCCGAAGAGCGCGTGGCCCATGTCGCCGAATGCCTGCCTGAAATCTGCACCCTTGATTGCGGCACAATGAACTTTGCCGAAGCTGATTACGTCATGACCAATACCCCCGGCATGTTGGAAGCCATGGGCAGCATGATGGAAGAACTGGAAGTAAAACCCGAAATAGAAGCATTTGATACAGGTCATCTGTGGCTGGCCAAAAATCTGGTTGAAAAAGGCATCCTGAAATCACCTGCGCTGGTGCAGCTTTGCATGGGGGTTCCGTGGGGTGCGCCCGATGATCTGAACACTTTTATGGCGATGGTGAATAACGTGCCAAATGACTGGAACTGGTCAGCTTTTTCAATCGGACGCAATGAAATGCCCTATGTGGCGGCGGCCGTTTTGGCAGGTGGAAACGTGCGTGTCGGTCTGGAAGACAACCTGTGGTTGGCAAAGGGTCAATTGGCGACAAATGCCGAACTAGTTGCCCGCGCTGTCACTATTATAGAGGCCATGGGGGCCAATGTTATGGGGCCGCAAGCGGTGCGTGAAAAGCTGAACCTGACCAAGCGCGCACCACGATGAGCGCGCCAAAAAGGGTGGTGATAACGGCAGGGGGCGCCGGCATAGGCCGCGCCCTTGCTCTTGCCTTCCATGCATCTGGCGCACGGGTTGCGGTTTGTGATATAGATGCGAATACCATTGCAGAGCTTGCGGAAATTCAACCGGAAATCATCGGGCGCGTAGCCAATGTGACAGATGCAGATGATATGGCGGCTTTCCTTGGGGATGTCGATGCAGCCTTTAGCGGTGTCGATGTGGCCCTTGCCAATGCCGGAACAGGCGGTCCTGCAGGCCCCATCGAAAGTCTGGATTTGAATGATTGGCGGGCGTGTTTATCGGCCAATCTGGATGGGGCATTTTTGCTTTGCCAATGGGCCGCAGCCCATATGAAGGCGCAAAAATCTGGGTCGATCATTCTGACATCGTCAACCGCAGGCATGTTCGGCTATCCGATGCGCAGCCCTTATGCGACTGCAAAATGGGGTGTGATTGGCTTGATGAAAACGCTGGCTTGCGAGCTTGGCCCTTACGGTGTGCGCGTAAACGCCATCTGCCCCGGTGCCGTTGAAGGTGACCGTATGGAGCGGGTGTTGAAAAACGAAGCTGCGGCTAAAAACCAAGATATTGAAGAAGTACGCCAGATTTATGTAAAAGGTGTCTCAATGAGAACATGGGTTAGTGCAGATGATATTGCCGATGCTGCCCTTTTCCTTACATCACCAGCCGCATCAAAAATTTCCGGTCTTGCCATGCCTGTAGATGGCCATACTGAATCTATTACATAGGAATGAGCGAAATGACAAAAACAGCAGCGATCATTGGTGGCGGTGTTATTGGCGGGGGTTGGCTTGCGCGGTTCTTGTTGAACGGGTGGGACGTGAACGTTTTCGACCCTGACCCGCAAGCTGAACGCAAAATAGGTGAGGTATTGGCAAATGCACGTCGTTCATTGCCGATGCTTTATGATGTGGCATTGCCGGACGAAGGTACGCTGACTTTTTGCGATACGTTGGAAGAAGCTGTGAAAAATGCCGCTTGGATACAGGAAAGCGTACCGGAGCGGTTGGATATAAAGCATAAGGTATTTGCGCAAATCGAAACCTTTGCCCCGCATGGTGCAGTGTTCGGCTCTTCCACATCAGGATTTAAACCTTCAGAATTGCAACAAGGCATGAAACGCCCCGAAGCGTTGATGGTTACGCACCCATTTAATCCGGTGTACCTTTTACCTCTGATCGAAGTGGTGCCATCCCCTAAAACCGGTACGGATACGGTTGCTAAAGCAAAAGAGATACTAACCTCACTGGGCATGTACCCCCTGCATGTGCGCAAAGAAATTGATGCCCATATTGCTGACCGGTTTTTGGAAGCTGTCTGGCGTGAAGGCCTATGGTTGATCAAGGACGGTATTGCCACGACACAGGAAATCGACGATGCCATTCGCTACGGCTTTGGTCTGCGGTGGGCGCAAATGGGTCTGTTCGAAACCTTCCGTATCGCGGGCGGTGAAGCAGGTATGAAGCACTTTATCGAACAATTCGGCCCGTGCCTGAAATGGCCGTGGACGAAACTGATGGATGTGCCCGAATTAACGCCCGAATTGACCGATATGATCGCCGATCAGTCGGATGCACAATCAGGTGCATTATCTATCCGCGAACTTGAACGCTTGCGCGATGATAATCTGGTTGCGATGATGCGCGCGTTAAAGGGACAAGACAGTGCCGCAGGTGCGCTGATCAATACGCATCAGATGCAAATTACCCCGAAAAAGGCCCCCGATTTCAGCAAACCAATCCAAAGCGCAGATCGTATTATCCCAGTGGACTGGACTGATTATAACGGCCATATGAACGAAAGCCGATATGCAGAAGCTTTTTCGGAAGCGGTTGATTTTGTTATGGGATCAGTCGGTGCGGATGCCGCCTATATCGCAAGCGGGTTCAGTTATTTTACTGTTGAGTTAAGTTGCCAATATCAAGCCGAAGCCCATGCTGGTCAAAAGATCACCATAGAATCGCAAATCATGCTTGGAGAAGGCAAGAAACTGAAAGTTCACCACCGTATGTATGCAAAGGATGGCACGCTTTTGGCAACGGGTGATCATTTTATGCTGCATGTCAGCTTGAAAACCCGGCGTACCTGCAACCCGGAACCGGATGTTCTGAAACAACTTGAAGCAGCGGCAAAAGCACAAGCCAACTTGCCTGATCCACGCGAAAAAAGGGGCTGAAAATGCAGTTCGGACTGACCCAGGAACAAGATATGATCGTCAACACTGTACGCAGTTTTGTCGAGAACGAGATTTATCCGCATGAGCAAGAAGTAGAACGTACCGGTCTAGTGCCCAAAGATATTGCCGATGAGATCAAACGCAAAACCATTGATCTGGGCTTTTACGCCTGTAATTTCCCCGAAAGCGTCGGCTGTGCAGGGCTTAGCCACGTAGATTTCGCACTTGTAGAACGCGAACTTGGGCGCGGTTCGATGGCGCTTAACCACTTCTTTGGGCGTCCGCAAAACATCCTGATGGCCTGTAATGGCGACCAGATTGAACGCTACCTTATGCCTGCGGTACGCGGTGAGCGTATGGATGCGCTGGCAATGACCGAACCTGATGCGGGCAGCGATGTGCGTGGCATGAAATGTTCGGCGGTCAGGGATGGTGATGATTGGATTTTAAACGGTTCAAAGCACTTTATCTCTGGAGCGGAACATGCTGATTTCTTTATTGTTTTTGTGGCAACAGGTGTGGATGAAACTCCGCGTGGCCCTAAAAAACGTATCACCACGTTTCTGGTAGATCGCGGCACCATAGGCTTTGAGGTGCGGCAGGGTTATAATTCGGTTTCCCACAAAGGTTACAAGAACTGCATTCTGGACTTTGATGATTGTAGACTACCTGCAAATCAGGTTTTAGGTGAGGTCGATGGCGGTTTTGCGGTGATGAACGAATGGCTATATGCCACCCGCATCACGGTTGCGACCATGTCTGTAGGGCGTGCGCGCCGTTGTTTTGACTACGGGCTGAACTATGCGGCGGAACGCAAGCAGTTTGGCCAGCAAATCGGTAAATTTCAGGGCATCGGCTTTCAAATCGCTGATATGATCACCGAAATTGATGCAGCCGACTGGCTGACATTGGCGGCCGCTTGGCGTTTGGACGAAGGCTTGCCTGCAAACCGCGAAATTGCCAGTGCCAAGCTGTATGCATCCGAAATGTTGGCCCGTGTAACCGACGCGACATTACAGATTTACGGCGGCATGGGGTTGATGGACGATTTTCCAATCGAGCGTTTCTGGCGCGATGCACGTGTTGAACGTATCTGGGACGGCACATCGGAAATCCAGCGCCATATCATCAGCCGTGAACTATTACGTCCTTTGGGGGCATAAATGACGGCAGGGTTAGACCGGTTATTCCGGCCAAAAAGTATTGCTGTCATCGGAGGCGGCAGTTGGTGTTCCAATGTCATCGTAAAATGTCGGGAATTTGGCTTTTCTGGCGTGATTTATCCGGTTCACCCGACCAAAGACAGTATCGACGGGGTATCGTGTATCAGCGCGATCTCTGAACTGCCCGAAGCCCCTGACGCATGTTTTATCGGTATAAATCGCGTAGCAACTGTAGAAGCGGTACGCGAACTTAAAGAAATAGGTGCAGGCGGTGCAGTCTGTTTTGCCAGCGGCTTTCTGGAAGCTGTGGGTGAGGATGCAAACGGTGCCGACCTGCAATCGCAGTTACTGAATGCGGCTGGTGATATGACTATCATCGGCCCAAATTGCTATGGCTTTGTAAACTATCTTGATGGCGCGCTTTTGTGGCCGGACCAACATGGTGGTATGCAGGTGGATAGCGGTGTGGCAATCATCACGCAATCTTCGAATATTGCGATAAACATCACCATGCAAAGGCGTGGTTTACCGATTGCATATGTGGTCACAGCTGGCAATCAGGCGCAAACGGGTCTGTCTGACATCGGTGAAGCACTGCTTTCAGACCCCCGTGTAACCGCCCTTGGTATGCATATCGAAGGTATTGACGATCTGCGCGGTTTTGAAAAACTGGCTGCTACGGCACGGGCTTTAGGCAAGCCGATTGTTGTGCTGAAGGTCGGAAAATCGACCCATGCGCAAGCGGCGACGATCTCACATACGGCTTCTTTGGCAGGGAGTGACGCAGGGGCAACAGCGTTATTTCAAAGGCTTGGCATGGCGCAAGTTAGCTCATTGCCTGAACTCATGGAAGCTCTGAAACTCTTGCATGTGACAGGGCCGCTGGCTTCGCATAATATCGCGTCTATGTCCTGTTCCGGTGGCGAGGCCAGCTTGATGGCTGACAGTGCCGTTGCACGTTCCATTATGTTTCCGGAATTGACTGATAGTCAGCATACTAAACTGCGCGACGCGCTTGGACCTATGGTAAAACTTGCCAACCCACTGGATTATCACACTTATATTTGGGGCGATCCGGCTGCTTTGGCGAAAACATTTACCGCAATGATGGAGCCACATCTGGCCCTTGGTGTCTTGATTTGTGATTTCCCAAGGAGTGATCGCTGTAATCTGTCTGAATGGGACGGTGTGATTGATGGTGTGGAAGCGGCCAGCAAAGCTTCGGGATGTCCGATGGCGATTACAGCTTCACTGCCTGATAACATGCCAGAGGACGTTGCGATTGATCTGGTCGCGCGCGGTATCGTGCCGTTTTACGGTTTGGATGAAACGCTGGCGGCGATTGAGGCAGCGGCTTTTTGTGGGCGCGCCCATATAAACGGCCCACCGGTGTTAGAGCCAAAGACCGCACAATATGTAAAAATACTGACCGAGGCTGATGCAAAGACCGCTTTAAGCGCATTTGGTGTTCGCATTCCACAATCACATGTTGCGCATTCCGCGGATGAGGCAGGAAAAATTGCTGCCGAAATCGGGTTCCCCGTTGTTCTTAAAGGGCAGGGTATTGCACATAAATCAGAAGCAGGTGCCGTGGTTTTGAACCTTACGTCCAAGGCCGATGTTGTCGGGGCCGCGAAATCTATGCCTTTGGGCAGTTTTCTGGTTGAGGAAATGGTTGTGGATGCGGTGGCGGAATTGCTGATCGGTGTGGTTCTCGATCCCGCACACGGCTATGTGTTAACTCTTGCGGCAGGGGGCGTACTAACGGAACTTTTGGCCGATAGTGTTTCAATGTTGATACCAAGCACGGCCAAGGATGTTGAAATAGCGATAGAACAATTGCGCATCTCCAAATTGTTGCAAGGTTTCCGCGGCCAACCGGCTGCCAATATAAATGCTATTGTTGATGCGGTTATGGCCGTGCAACGCTATGTAATAGAAAATGCAGGGCGTATAGAAGAGGTTGAGATCAATCCGCTTCTCTGTACACCCCAAACTGCGATTGCGGCAGATGCCTTGATCAGATCAGGAGAATAAAAATGACGGATAACCCGATAAAAACCCATCGTAACGGCACTGTGCTGGAGGTCACGCTTAATCGCCCCAAGGCCAATGCTATTGACCTTGCCACCAGCCGTATCATGGGCGACGTGTTTCAGGATTTTCGGGATGATCCGGACTTGCGGGTGGCGATTGTCACAGGTGCTGGCGACAAGTTTTTCTGCCCCGGTTGGGACTTGAAAGCCGCCGCAGATGGCGATGCGGTCGATGGCGACTACGGTGTTGGTGGTTTTGGTGGCTTGCAGGAACTGCCCAACATGAACAAACCGATAATCGCTGCCGTGAACGGTATTTGCTGTGGTGGTGGGTTGGAGTTGGCCTTGTCTTGTGACATTATTCTGGCCGCAGATCACGCCTCATTCGCATTGCCTGAAATCCGGTCAGGCACCGTGGCCGATGCCGCATCCCTGAAATTGCCCAAGCGCATTCCCTATCATATCGCCATGGAAATGCTGTTCACTGGTCGTTGGCTGGATGTGGAAGAGGCCGCGCGTTGGGGTTTTGTAAACCACATCCACCCCGCTGCCGACCTGATGACAAAGGCACGTGAAATGGCCGATCTGCTGGCATCCGGTCCACCACTCGTCTATGCCGCGATCAAGGAAGTCGTGCGCGAAGCTGAGAACATGAAATTCAATGATGCGTTGAAAATGATGACACACAGCGAATTTCCGACCGTCAAAACGCTATACACATCCGAGGATCAGTTGGAAGGTGCCAAAGCATTCTCGGAAAAACGCGACCCTGTCTGGAAGGGGCGTTAGGGGATAGCTTAGATAGGAGACGTAAATGGTTGGAGAAACAAATTTAGATGTGCTGTTGTCATCAATGACGGCAAAACTTGTTGATGGCGTATATGTTTTTGTAACGCTGAAAGGCCGCGCGGTTCCGGCAAATTTAGCCCCGCGTATGATGTTTGTGGAGGCCGAGGGTGTAACCTTGATCGTGACCTTAGAAGAGGCCAAAGCCGCAGCACTGGATTATGAATTCCCGTGCCGCATGATCACCCTTAATGTTCACTCGTCTCTTGAGGCGGTTGGCTTCATTGCACGCATAGCAACCGAGCTTGCAAAAGCGGATATGGGTGTGAACCCTGTATCCGGCTTTTACCACGACCATCTGTTTGTACCTGATGGACGACAGGATGATGCGCTGCGTATTTTGCAAAGAATAGCGGATGAAGCTTAGGACAAATGGCTATTTCGTTAAATAACCCCCCGTCAAATTGACCACAATTGTCGCCTTGCCGGGCATTTGGCGCAACCCGCACCGTGTTATCATGCCAACAGATGCCGCGTTATCGGCTTTGGCTTGTTCAAGCGCAGTGATC
>JAJFHY010000007.1 GCA_021775375.1 Amylibacter sp.
ACCCGATGAAGGAACGACTGTATTGAAAGCACGGCCCAGACGCGTGATACTGTCCAGCAAAATCACAACATCGCGTTTATGCTCAACCAACCGTTTAGCTTTTTCTAACACCATCTCAGATACAGCAACGTGCCGTGTTGCAGGCTCATCAAACGTAGATGCAATAACTTCACCTTTTACTGAACGCTTCATGTCGGTCACCTCTTCAGGGCGCTCATCAATTAACAAAACAATCAAATAACACTCAGGATGATTCTTTTCGATGGAATTGGCAATGTTTTGCAGGATAACTGTTTTACCGGTTCTAGGTGGCGCCACAACTAACGAACGCTGGCCTTTACCGATAGGGGCAACAAGATCGATAACACGCCCTGATTTATCTTTTAGAGTCGGGTCTTCAATTTCCATTGTCATTTTTTGGTCTGGATAAAGCGGCGTTAGATCATCAAAATGAACCTTGTGCTTTGCATTTTCCGGATCACCAAAATTAATGGAAATAGGTTTCGTTAAGCCAAAGTAACGCTCACCTTCATTCGGAGCCTGAATAACACCTTCAACCGTATCGCCGGTGCGTAATGCATATTTGCGCATTTGCGTGGGGCTAACATATATATCTTCCGGGCCTGGTAAATAGTTTGATTCTGGAGATCTTAAAAACCCAAACCCATCCTGTAAAACTTCCAAAACACCTTCACCGACAGTTTCAACACCATCCGCAGCCAATTCTTTTAGAATGGCGAACATTATATTGCCTTTGCGCATTGATGATGCGTTTTCAATTTCCAGCTCTTCAGCCATTTTCAATAGATCGGCAGGGCTTTTAATTTTTAATTCGGAAAGGCTGATAGTTTCTTGTGTCATGACATACTTCTTGCGTAAATTTTACGAATTTCTCAGAATTGAAAGTAGCTTTTCAACGGTGGGGGACACCAAGCTTTAGCGGTTATTAGACTAAAATGCTGGATAGAGTCAAATGGTGTTAAAATGGCCGCGCAATTACCATGATAACGATTATAATCATCAAAACTGTTGGAATCTCATTAGCCAGTCTGTAGCCTTTGCCTGATAGCCGCGGTTTACCATCTGCTAATAATTTTCTCTCTTTAGACAACCAACCATGAAAAGCTGACATTAAAATTACCATTGTAGCTTTTACCCAAGGCCAGCCGTCTGACCAATCAATTATACCGGGTGTAAAAACCATTAAAAGCCCACATATCCATGTAACAATCATAGCAGGGTTTATTATGCGCCTTAAAAGTAAATATTCCCAACGCTCCAATGTCACTTTTGGATCAAAGGCATTTGGATCTGTTTCAACGTGATACACAAATAAACGAGGTAGATATAACATACCAGCCATCCAAGAAATAACAGCAATTACATGAAGTGATTTTATCCATGGATATAATGAGCTGAGTAAATCTGACATATTTTATCCGTTCTTAGTGATACTATAATAATAAATATATAAAGAGAAAGGTTGTTGTTTGTTGTAGGGACACTGGATTACTTGGATAAAATCTTTATACAGTTTCAAGTTTTTAATAATTACTGGGATATTTACAAGAACATATGTGCATAAATCAATTAAATCATATGTATTCAATATATTAGATAAATACGCGTGTGGATAATAATGTTACTGGAAAACTTATACACACAAACCACAGGCTAAATTTAAGTTTATGCACTGTGCATAATATTTTGTTAAACGGGGGCTGTTCTGTGTGCATTGGCTAATTTTCTAGGTATCAACAATATTGTTAAATTTTCAGGTATCTTTATGTACAAGTTATTAACAGCTTTTGAGCTTAGTTTGGCACAACCAATACAAGGGTAATTTACGTGACTTCTGTTATTCTTGCATCAGGTTCAGAAATTCGCGCAAAGCTTTTGCGAGACGCAGGCGTTATACTTGAAACAGATAAAGCCAGAATAGATGAACCGGCAATTATTGCATCTTTAAAAGCCGATAATGCAAAACTGGGTGATATTGCAGATGCATTGGCAGAATATAAAGCCGCGCGTGTAGCCGCAAAATATTCTGATAAACTGGTGATTGGATGTGACCAGATATTGGTTTGTGAAAAGCAAATTTATGAAAAAGCGGCAACTTTGGAAGAGGCCCGGGAAAAACTAATATCATTGCGCGGGAAAGCACATCAACTGATATCGGCAGTGGTAATATATGAACAGGGCAGACCAGTATGGCGTCACATTGGGCGGGCACAACTTGTTATGCGGGATTTTTCAGATGATTTTTTAAACGAATATCTTCAACTAAATGGCAAAGATATTCTAAACTCTGTTGGGTGCTATAAAGTTGAAAGCACCGGCGCACAGCTATTTACACATATCCAAGGGGATTATTTTACAATTCTGGGAATACCTTTATTAGAAGTTTTGGGGTTTTTACGAAATCGTGGAGTTTTACTTGTGTGATGAGCGATACTTTTAAAAAAGCGGCCGTTGTTGGCTGGCCAATAAAACAAAGCAAATCACCTTTGATCCATGGCTATTGGATTAAGAAATTTGAAATTAATGGCAGTTATGAGGCTATAGGTTTGCCGCCGGAAAATTTCACCAATGGCGTCAATGATTTACTATCTCAGGGTTATCGTGGCTGTAATGTTACCATTCCACACAAGGAAACAGCGCTGGAAATTGCGGATTTTGTTTCGGATCGCGCAAAAGCAATCGGAGCTGCGAATACTTTGGTATTCAAAGATAGCAAAATACATGCAGACAATACGGATGGCATAGGATTTATCAATAATTTGAAGCAAGGCTCAGCCTCTTGGGCTGCGTCAAATGGCACAGCACTTGTATTGGGCGCAGGTGGTGCCGCGCGCGCGATTATCTACGCGCTTTTACAAGATGGTGCACCAAGGGTTATCATTGCGAACCGGACGGAAAAAAACGCAAAACGTTTAGCTGATTTTTTCGGCGAAAGAGTATCAGCAATATCGATAACAGAGGTCTTTGGGGTGCTTGGGGATGTACAAACATTCGTTAACACAACCTCACTTGGGATGGATGGGCAACCTGACCTAAAAATCGATATCTCCAATCTTCCAAAAACCGCCCTGGTGACGGACATTGTTTATAACCCGATCACCACAAGCCTATTAAGCCAGGCACAGGAATTGGGGCTGGAAACAGTTGATGGGCTGGGCATGCTATTGCACCAGGCCGTTCCGGGGTTTGAGGCTTGGTTTGGTGTGCGCCCAACGGTAGACGCAACCTTGCGCCAAATCGTATTGGGCGGCTGATGGAAAAGCTTTATATTCTTGGTCTGACCGGTTCAATCGGTATGGGTAAAAGCACAACCGCAGAGATGTTTCGGGATGCAGGCATAGCCGTTTGGGATGCGGATGCGGCAGTACACGAGCTTTATACTACCCATGAGCCAACAATAGAACAAATTGCTGAAATTGCTCCGGCTGCGGTAGGGCCGGAAGGTGTAAGCCGTGAGGTTTTGCGAAACTTATTGCAGGCAGATAAAGAACTGTTTCCCAAACTGGAAAAGATTGTCCATCCAGCAATTCGCATGCACCGTGACGCGTTTTTGGATAAATGCCGCGCGCTGGGTCTTAGGCTTGCTGTGGTTGACATCCCGTTGCTATATGAAACGGATGCACAAAACTGGCTGGACGGTGTTTTGGTAGTAACAATTGACGAAGCTGCGCAACGCGCGCGTGTAATGGGACGCAAGGGCATGACAAAAGAGGCATTTAAGATGATATCAGACAAGCAGTTGCCTGATTGCGAAAAACGTGCACGCGCAGATTTTGTGATTGAAACAAAAACACTGGATCATGTGCGCAAAGAAGTTCAACATATAATTAATGAAATAAATGGTGCTGCTTTAAATGCGTGAAATCGTTTGGGATACTGAAACAACCGGCTTTGATCCTGAAAGCGGTGACCGCTTGGTTGAAATCGGGGCAGTTGAATTGTTCAACCACATGCCAACCGGGAATGTTTATCACCAATATATCAACCCGGAAAGATCGATGCCCCAAGAGGCCTTTGCCGTTCATGGTTTAGGAGATGAATTTTTGTCAGATAAGCCTGTGTTTAAAAAAATAGCACAGGATTTTCTGGATTTTATTGGTGACGCTAAAGTTGTGGCACATAATGCCAAGTTTGATATGCGGTTTATCAATGCAGAATTGAAATGGGTAGGGATAAAACCGATACCCATGTCTCAATCCCTTGATACTTTGGAAATTGCCCGCAAGAAGTTTCCCGGTGCTCAAAATTCTTTGGATGCATTGTGCCGTCGTTTTGGCATAGATAATTCAGCACGTTTAAAACACGGTGCATTGCTGGATAGTGAAATTCTGGCAGAGGTATATCTGGAACTTATTGGCGGTCGCCAGCCAGACTTTGCGCTGAGTGTTGTGGCGGGTAGTGATGTTTCATCCCGCGCCAAAGCAGCCAGCCAGACAACGCCATTGATACGGCCAAAACCATTGAAGTCAAAACTGTCAGAAGAAGAAACAAAAGCGCACCGGGAGTTTGTTGAAAAACTTGGGCCCGATGCGCTTTGGAATAACTAACTTAGTTTACTTTTTTACTTTCAGCGGCCTGGCGCGCCAGTTCTGCACGGTAAAGCTGCACAAAATCAATATTGTCTACATTCAATGGCGGGAAGCCACCGTCTGATGTTACATCGGTTACAATGCGGCGCACATATGGGAACAGCATGCGTGGGCATTCTATCATCAGGAATGGATGTAGTTGTTCGTCTGGAACGTTCTCGATTACAAAAATGCCGGCGTAATCAAGCTCTAGCATAAATACAGCTTCTTCTTCTGCTTTAGCAGCAATCGTTAGCTTTAGAATAACCTCGTACTGGTTTTCTTGGCCTTTACGCGCATCTAGATTTACCTGCACAGTAATTTCAGGCTGACCTGGGTTTCCTGTATTTTTTTGTGCGGCAACATTTTCAAATGAAAGGTCACGAATATATTGTCTGACAATTTGCAAACGCGGAGAGGCTTGCTCTGCTGTTGCGGTTTCTTCGGTTTCTTCAGCCATTATTTGCTCCAATAAGATTTTCGCAGCTTCCTAGCAGTTTAATGCAGGCCCGACAACGAGTTTTGATAACTGACTAGTGTTTCGACCAACCAGAATCACCAGGGTCTTGGCCTTCATCGTCTAAAACAGAGTAATCCCCGTCTAAAACCGTATTATCAGAGTTGGGTTGTTGTTGTGGGCCAGTATTCATTACCACAAACCCACCGCCCAATACTCTAGCGGCCCCCCATTTAATGAGCGCAGCGCGTATTTGTGGGACTAATAATGTAAACCCTATGCCATCAGTAAAAAATCCCGGGGTAAGTAACAAAACGCCGGAAACAAGTATAAGCGCACCATGTGCAATGGGATCAACAGGGTTTTCGCCTGTTTGCAGACTTGACTGCAGCCGCGCCATTGTTGAAATACCCTGCCTGCGTAAAAGCGTTGTTCCTATAATTGCGGTAATAATAACGATTGCAATGGTTTTCCACATTCCAATAAAGCCACCCACTTGTATAAATAGGCCTATTTCTATGATCGGTATTAGTATAAATATTATAAGTAACGGCATAATATTCCCTTCTTTCACTTCACTATATAGTAGGTGGACTTGACAGAACCAAGGTCATAAATATGTCTAGAACAAAAGATCTACGACGATCTACATGAAATTTTGAAAGGGTGCTCTATGAGTCCTGCTGTTATCCAGTTGTTAGTGCTTGCCGCCATCGCGGTTTTTTTAATTCTGCGCTTAAGGGGTGTTTTGGGGACGCGTGATGGTTTTGAACCAAAAGCGGATCGCAGCGCGCCGGCATCAACGACTAAAAAGCCTTCCTTAGAGGTGATTGAGGGCGGTTTGGACCGCGATATTATCGACCATGTTGAAATGGATAGCCCTGCAGGTCAGGCCTTTGCAAAAATGAAAAAAGCAGAGCCGGAATTTTCTGTTGGCGAGTTTTTAGATGGCGCACGTCAGGCCTATGAAATGATTCTCATGGCATTTGAAGGTGACGATCTGGAAACTCTAAAGCAATTTTTGGCAACGGATGTTTATGACAGTTTTGCCTCTGTGATTTCTGATCGGCAAAAAGCCGGGCTGCGTGTGAATGCCACCTTTGTCGGTGTGCGTGAAATGAAAATCACTGGCGCTAAGTTTAATGGTCGTAACAAACAGGGCGAAATTACCATGCGATTTGTCGGTGAAATTGTCAGCTTTGTCGAAGATGCAAATGGCAAAATCATTGAAGGCAATCGTGATGTGATCAAACGTCAAACCGATACTTGGACTTTTGCGCGTAAATTTGGCAGCAACGATCCTAACTGGGCATTGGCCGCTACCGGCGGATAAATCTAATGGCGGCGAAAAAACTTTCGGATGGCGATAAGGCGCTTTGGCGCCAAGTCACCGAAAGTATCGACCCATTTCGCGATAGCTTTAAATTTGAGCCTTCAACAAAAGCCAAAATGAAATCTGAAGGCGCATTGCAACAAAAGCCTAAGTTTGCTGCATTTCGTGTGGGCGAAAAGACCGCGACCGCACCCTATATTCCACATAACGAAACATCGCCTAAAGGTGTGACGCCGAATATGGATAAGAAAAACTTTCAACGCCTGGTGCGGGGAAAGTTGGAAATAGACGGACGGCTGGATTTACATGGAATGACCCAAGAGCAGGCAAAAATGATGCTGCGTTCAAAGCTGATACAAGCACATGAGCGCGGGAAGCGATTGATTTTGGTGATTACCGGCAAAGGGAAACAGCGCACAGACGAGTTCAACCGCCAAGTGGTTGGTGTGTTGCGCCAAAACCTGCCATTGTGGCTTCGCCAAGCTCCGCTGTCGTCAATTGTGTTGGAAGTAACAACTGCGCAAGCCCGCCATGGGGGCGATGGTGCATTTTATGTTTATTTGCGCAGAAACCGGTGAGTTGCAAAATAGGTTAAGCCACAAACCATAATTACATAAACAACATAAGCCGGCATTTGGTTGGGAAAACTATAGCCAAGATCAATCAGACGACCGGTCATCAAGGGTCCTATCGCAGAACCGAACACCATAAAAGCTGTTGCCAATGCCTTGATTGCGCCGACATGTTTTGTACCGTAAATTTCTGACCAGACCGCAACGGAAACTGTTCCTGCGGCACCTCCGGTTATAGCCATAAGTAACAACGCGAACAGTCCCGCAGTAAGACTGTTAAAAAATGCGAATGTTAATAAACCCATTGCAAGTGGGATGAGCATAAATGGCAAGATCCGGACGCTTGCCCATCTATCAATCGCCCAGCCAAAGACCAATCCGGCGCCCACGCTTGTTGCGGTGAAGGCCGGAAATAGGGCAACGAAATGCACATGCTGCCAACCTTTTACCTCTGCTAGATGGACCTGCTGAAAAAATACAGCAGTGGTGAAAATACTCGGAGTGGTTGCAACGGGGATCAAAAGCCAGAATAGCGGATGCCTTATGGCCTCTAGCCGCGTCCAATGCCGGTTGTTCATCCCGGCTGCTTGCGAGGTTTCTGAAATTGAATGCGGCGTGCGCTCTTTGGTCAGCAAGAACCTTAATAAAAACATGAACAGAATTGCCAGACATGCGGCGGCTACCCAAACAGATTGCCAAGATACATAGGCCAGCGATGCGACGACGATCATTGGCAAAAACGCTTCACCTATGGAAAACCCAAGCCCGGCAATCGCAACCGCTTTGCCCCGCGCGGCTGTATACCAACGCACCATCGCGACCATCGCGACATGATTCAGCATGCCTTGCCCGCTTAGGCGCAGACCAAAGATTACGAGGGGCAATAGCCACGCAGAATTAGTGAATGCCATAGCAATACAAAAGATTGCCATGATAATCGAAAGCACCGTTATTAGCGAGCGTGCGCGAAATCTGTCGGCATATCCACCCACCCAGATCATTGTTAGGCCGGATGCGGCAGTTCCAAGTGCGTAAAGCGAGCCCCAATCGCCGTCGGATAGGGCGTAGGTGTCCATGATCTGTCTGGCAAAAATTGAAATAAAGAAAGTTTGCCCGAAACAGGTCGCAAACATCATCACGCCACCGGCAAAAAGCCAGCGGGCATTGGTGCGGATGAAGGTTAAGGTGGTCATGTGCGATCAAGACTATATTTTAAGTCTTAGGTCACGTAGAAAATGCCAAGGGGCCAGCAGAAAACGTAATGTCCCAGTTGGGACACCTATTCAACCTATTGATATCATAAGATTATCATAAATTCTGTGATTAACTTGGCTTCATTAAAGCATATACCTTGAAACATCCGAAGCATTGGCAAATTCGCCCAGATGGTCTTCAACATATTTTTTATTGATCTTTACCTTTTCGCCCGGCTTGTCGGGGGCAACGAAGCTTAGTTCTTCGAATACACGCTCGATAATTGTGTACAAGCGCCGCGCACCGATGTTTTCGATGGTTTGATTGACGTCCGCCGAGATTTTAGCAATTGCAGCGATGCCGTCTTTTGTGAAGGTTACATCGATATCTTCGGTTTTCATCAGGGCGGTATATTGCAGGGTCAGTGCATTATCTGTCTCGGTTAGAATGCGCACGAAGTCTTCTTCTGTCAGTGCGCGCAGTTCAACGCGGATAGGCAAACGGCCCTGAAGTTCAGGCAATAAATCGGAAGGTTTTGCAATGTGAAATGCACCTGACGCAATAAACAGGATATGATCAGTTTTTACCGGACCGTGTTTTGTGGAAACGGTTGTGCCTTCGATCAGCGGTAGCAGGTCGCGCTGCACGCCTTCGCGCGAAACATCGGCGCCGCGCGCATCGGATCGCGCACATACCTTGTCGATCTCATCCAGAAAAACAATGCCGTTTTCTTCAACAGCTTTTATCGCTTCATTATTAACAGTCTCTTGATCTACCAGCTTGTCAGCCTCTTCATTGATCAACAGCTCGTAACTGTCGGCAACTCTGATTTTGCGTTTGGTTGTGCGGCCACCCATGGCTTTGCCAAATATATCGCCCAAGTTCATCATGCCCATTCCGCCACCCGGCTGGCCCGGAATATCCAGCATTTGCATTGGGTTTGAGGTGTCGGCGATTTCAATTTCAATTTCTTTGTCGTCTAGAATGCCGTCGCGTAGTTTTTTACGAAACATCTCGCGGGTTTGTTCACGTGCATCTTCACCACAAAGCGCATCAATAACGCGCTCTTCTGCAGAAGCATGCGCATTGGCTTTTACCGTTTCGCGCATTTCGTCACGCATCATGATAATGGCACTATCAACCAAATCACGGACTATTTGTTCCACGTCGCGGCCAACATAACCGACTTCGGTGAATTTGGTCGCTTCGATTTTCAGGAAAGGCGCCTTGGCAAGCTTTGCCAAGCGCCGGGAGATTTCTGTTTTGCCAACGCCGGTTGGGCCAACCATCAGGATATTTTTGGGATAAACTTCGTCCCGAATATCATCAGCCAACTGTTTGCGGCGCCAACGGTTGCGCAAAGCAACTGCAACTGCCCGTTTGGCGTCTTTTTGCCCAATGATAAAGCGGTCTAATTCCGATACGATTTCGCGAGGGGTAAGGTCGGTCATAGGGATTCCTTTTGAGTGCTCTTCCAAGGGGGTAATTTATTCTTGCCGCGAAATTCCGGCAAGTCGTTCATTAGTTTGCAGCGCAACTTTTCCCAGTTGGCGCCAAGCAGGACAAGGCCGCCACCGATGATGAATACCACCAGACCGTATCCACCACCCAATACAGTAAGTATTAGGGCAATCAGATAGCCTGTGCCGGATATTAAGAAAGATCGGCGGTCAATGATGACGGCTACAAGGGCTATGGCAATCAGGAAGAGGCCTAGAAATAGAAAGGAAGTAAATGTTGCGGATATGTAAAGCGTTAGAGCGATAGAGTTCACAATTGCGGGGGCTGCCAATATATGTAGCCAGAACGCGTTGGCGGCACGGCGGGTTACGCGGTGTGGGTCTGACATATCAAAATACATCGCAACAGAGAATGCGCATAGGCCAATGCCAATGGTTATTTTGCTGGATGATTTGCTTGCGGTAAGAAGGAATAGATCTTTTATGTCATTAATGTCAGACCCGCTATTGGTAAACCCGATTGCAAATGCAAAAATTGCTAGGCCTACCAGCAAAAGGGAAAATGGGACGCGGAAGAAATACCAATAAGCAATAAGAAAAAGGAATGTAACGCCGCCGTTTATTGTCATGGAGGCGCTCTCGGGCGACCCTGTTGCATGTAGTAGAGCGAAGCCGATTTGAATGGCGCCGAGGCTAAAGAGGATACTAAGTAGAATAGATGGCGCAATCATGCGGCGTTTCAGCGTGAAATATTTTGCCAGCAGAGAAATTAGTACAATTTGCAAGCTACCCGTAATGAAAAGGGTGGATGCGCTCATAATTTTGCCTGCACTGAAGCTCTCGAATATAGCAAAACCTGTAATGGCGCTCCAGCCCGCATAAAGGATAAGTAGGCCAACGACGATAAAGATTTCATTGAAGCCTTTGAACAGTTCGAAAGGTTCATCTATTTCTGCTGTGGCAGATCGGTAGCCGCGCCGTTCATCTGCAAGTCTGGTTAGCGAAGCGGCCTGAATTTCAGAAATTAAACCAGCACTGACGGCGGCACGCAGGTCATCTGTTTCAAGCGTCATTTCTTGATAACTTCCACTGTCAGATTGCCGTTGGTATAAACACAAATTTCTGCAGCAATGGTGAGGGCCTTGCGGGCTATTTTTTCTGCATCGTCTTTGCTGTCCATCAGCGCGCGCGCGGCGGCCAATGCGTAGTTTCCGCCAGATCCGATTGCAGCAATATCATTTTCAGGCTCCAGCACATCGCCCGCACCCGTTATAACAAACAAATCAACCCCATCCGTGACGATCAGCATGGCTTCCAGATTGCGCAGGTATTTATCCATGCGCCAATCTTTGGCCAGCTCAACCGATGCTTTGGCCAATTGACCGGGTGTTGCTTCCAGTTTGGACTCCAAGCGCTCAAGTAGTGTGAATGCGTCAGCCGTAGAGCCTGCAAAGCCGCAAACAACATCATGCCCACCCGGTGAGATGCGTCGAACTTTGCGCGCGGTTCCCTTGATAACGGTCTGGCCAAGACTAACCTGCCCGTCGCCAGCAACCACAACCTTGTTGCCTTTTTTGACACCAATTATAGTTGTCCCGTGCCAGCCGGGGAATTTTCCTGTATCGGACATTGCTCACCTCATTTTCTATTGGTTTTATATACGGGTTTCGTTTGGCCGATACAATAAGCGCAATGTTTTGATTGACGAATATAATAATACGTGTATGTACACCATATGAACTTTGGTGATCCGATAAATTGTCTTACTTATAATGCCCAACGTATCGCAAGATCGATGGGTAGACAGATGGAAAGTGCCCTAAGGCCCGTTGGGTTGACCAATCAGCAATTCTCTACACTGACAATTTTGAGACACTACAAAACAATGTCGACCTTGGAGCTGGCAGATAAAATGGGTGTAGAACGCACAACAATGACACGGAACATCGATCAAATGCATCGGAAAAACTGGCTGGAACCGGCAATCGTAGAAGATAAAAGGGTTCGGGCATTTCAGTTAACAGAAGCGGGACTTAAGCTGCAGTCAGAAGCTTTACCGCTTTGGCAGGAGCAGCAGGCAAAATTTTTGAACTCTGTAGGCAACAACACCGCAAGGGAATTAGTGGCGCTTGCAAATAAAGGCTAATTTTAAATCACAATATGTGTATATACACGAAAGGAAAAACAATGACAACGCATACAACCAACATAGATCCAAAGGAAAAAGGCCCATGTAGATCACCAATCTTTCTGGGCCTGACGCTCACCTGGTTTATTCTTGTAATAAGCCTTTCTTTAAGCGGATATTTTGTAACACCAGACGGTGTTCTGCCAATTAAAATGCCGGTCTTTTTTATGATCCCGCCCATCGTTTTCGTAATGGCACTATATACATCCCGTAGCGTTGCGCGCTGGGCAGATCGGGTAGACGTAACAACGGCTACGTCGCTACAAAGCTGGCGTGTTATGGGGTTTACGTTTCTTATTCTCTGGTCATTGGGTGAACTGCCATTGGTATTTGCGCTACTATCGGGCTTTGGCGATGTTGCCACAGGTATTTATGCAACATTTGCAACTGTAAAAGTTAGCCAACGCCAAGCGAAGTGGCGGGTATATGCGCGGCGGGTTGTTTATCTGGGATCAATTGATTTCGCCGTTGCTGTGGTAACGGGTCTTTTGTCTGCCGCAGGTTATTTGAAGGTATATGAGGATGAGATCCCTGCCCATCTTATGACAGCCTATCCGATGGTGATGTTTCCGGTCTTTATCGTACCCGCATTCATAATATTGCACATTCTTGCATGGCGCGGCATCAACAGGGCATAAAAAAGCGCCGCAGTTAAGCTGCGGCGCTTTTAAAAATAATACAGTAACGCGACTTAATCCAGGTTGCGTTCAATTTCTTCAGTTGTGAAAATTTCAATCACATCACCTTCGCGAATGTCTTCGTAATTTTCAAACGCCATGCCGCATTCCTGACCTGCATGTGCTTCTTTAACTTCGTCTTTGAAGCGTTTAAGCGTTTTCAGCTTACCTTCGTGAATGACGATATTGTCGCGCAGCAAGCGAACGCCAGCATCACGGCGTGCGACACCTTCTGTGACTTCACAACCGGCGATTTTACCGGAACCGGTAATTTTGAAAACTTCCTTAATGGTTGCATAACCAATGAATGTTTCCTTGATCTCGGCTGACAACAGGCCAGAGGCCGCTGCTTTGATATCGTCCATCAGGTTGTAGATGATAGAGTAATACCGGATTTCAACGCCTTTTTGGTTGGCGCTGTTACGCGCGGGCGCATTTGCCCGAACATTAAAGCCAATGATCGGTGCGCCGGAAGCTTCTGCCAAAGTAACATCCGACTCGGTGATGGCACCAACGCCTGCATGCAGGACACGCACGCGAACCTCGTCGTTACCGACTTTTTCCATTGCCTGCACAATTGCTTCTGCTGATCCCTGAACGTCTGCTTTTACAACAATCGGCAATTCAGAAACAGTTTCATCGGCTTTGGCTTTTGCCAGCAATTGGTCAAGCGTTGTGCCTGCACCAACTGCAGCTTTGTTGTCTTTGCCTAACTGAATGCGGTAGTCGGCAATTTCGCGGGCCTCTGCCTCGGAGGTAACAACGTTCAGAACGTCGCCGGCTTCCGGTGTGCCATGCAAACCAAGTACTTCGACAGGAACAGATGGGCCCGCTTCTTTTACCTGTACGCCTTTATCATTGATAAGTGCGCGCACGCGGCCCCACTGCTCGCCAACAACAAAAATGTCCTTATGGCGAAGCGTACCGGCCTCGATCAAAACAGTGGCAACTGGGCCGCGTCCTGTATCAAGCTTGGCCTCAATAACGGCACCTTGTGCGGGACGGTCTGGATTGGCTTTTAGCTCCAACAGTTCGGCTTGCAGCGCTATGGCTTCCAGTAATTTATCAAGACCCATGCCGGTAAGTGCGGAAATCTCCACATCTTGGACTTCGCCCGACATCTCTTCTACGATTACTTCGTGACGTAGCAATTCAGTGCGTACGCGCGAAGGATCTGCACCGTCTACATCCATTTTATTAATGGCGACGATAAGAGGAACATTCGCAGCTTTTGCATGTGCAATAGCTTCGATCGTTTGCGGCATAACACCATCATTTGCTGCGACAACCAATACAACAATATCGGTTACTTGTGCACCGCGAGCCCGCATGGATGTAAATGCCGCGTGACCCGGTGTATCAAGGAATGATAAAACTGTGCCATCATCAAGTGTGATCTGATAGGCACCAATATGCTGGGTGATACCACCGGCTTCACCTGAAACTACATTCGTTTTACGCAGCTTATCCAGAACCGATGTTTTACCGTGGTCAACGTGACCCATAATGGTGATTACGGGCGCGCGTGGCTTCAGGTCTTTCTCGTCATCTTCAATAACCTGAATAGCATCTTCAACATCAGCGTCAGAAACGCGCACAACTTTGTGGCCAAATTCTTCGACAATCAGCTCTGCAGTATCCGCATCTATAACCTCGTTTTGTGTTGCCATGATACCATTGTTCATCAGGGCTTTTACAACTGCAGCTACTTTTTCGGCCATACGGTTTGCAAGCTCAGCAACAGTAATGGCTTCCGGGATTTGCACGTCACGCATGACTTTTTCGCGCTCGGCATTCATACCGCCCATCATTTGCTGGCGTTGGCGTTCTTGTTTGCGTTTCATCGCAGCCATGGATTTTTGGCGACCGTCACCGCCACGCAAAGCTTGATTAATGGTCAGTTTGCCAGAGCTTCGCCGATCATTTGCATTTGCATTTGCGCCTTTGCTGGCCTTGTTTTCACGCCGTGGCTTTTCTACGCGTTTTTCAGCCGGTGCTTTTGCGGCAGGGCGCGTGACATCCGGATCGATCTCGGGGGCTGAAGCCGCAGGGTTTGAATTTGGATCTACTACCGGTTTTTCAGCAACCGGCTTCGGTGCGCGGGCCGCTTCTTCGCGTGCGCGCTTGCGATCTTCGCGCTCTTGTTCCTCACGTTCTTTTTCTTCACGTTCGCGACGACGTGCATCACGCTCTTCTTCGCGTTTACGTGTTTCTTCGTCTTCACGTACCTTGCGCTCTGCTTCTTGACCTGCAGCCGCAACCAGTGCTTTTCTGCGACGTTCCATTTCAGAATTGGAAACACCGCCGGTTGCAGATTTTGAACCAGGACGATCACCGCCAGCAGCACCCGGTTTTCCAGGTACAAACACACGTTTACGCTTTTTCTCAACCACAACCGATTTTGAACGTCCATGTGAAAAACTTTGGCGCACAACTCCAGAACCGCCTTTTAATCCAAGTGGTTTTGATTTGCCGTCGTTATTGTTTTCGTCGCTCATTCGAATTTAACCTTTCGCAGCTGGCTTTAAGCCAGCAATTTTAGACGGGTCGGTATCGCATTTTCCACGAAATCCAGCCAGTCGATTGGCTTCTAATAGGATGCGGGCCGAGAGTCCACCTTTGGACACTGCCGCGTGTATCACACTTTCCCGCCCGAATGCCAAACCCAATTCTTGTGCTGTTAGCCAAGAAATATAGGAGTTTGCAACCGCAGAGGGTCTTATTTTTTGTTTTTGTGGCGCAGAGCCATCTTCGGCCTGAATAAGTATATACCAACGTTCAGACATCATGGCTGATTTGGTCTTTTCATACCCACAAATGGCATGCCCGCTTTTACGCGCCATAGAGAGTAAATTTATGGCATGTTTTGCAATCAGGCGTTCGGTCAAATCAACCAGATTTTCCGGGACATTGACCTTTTGTTTGGCGGCTTTCAAAAACAAGCTCTGATCTATAGCTTTGTTCAGGGCGCCTCGGTTTGCAGTAACCCACATACCGCGCCCGGGCAGACGCCCGGAAATATCGGGTGTTACCGTATCATCAGGTCCTAATACGAAACGTATTAGTTCTGATGTAGGCAAAGTGTCTTTGGTCGCTATGCAGCGACGTTCGACAACTTCAGTCCGATATGTTCGACCACCACGTCCCACGGGCAAGCACCGAAACCTGACGCATCAGGCTTCAGTCTCCTCTGCAGTATCAGCTTCTTCGGCTTCAGCTTCTTCAGCCGCGGCGTCTTCAGCCAGCTGCTCTTCGGTGACCCAACCCAGTTGTAGGCGTGCCGACATTACCAGCTCTTGTGCTTCAGCCAGCCCCATATCAAAGCTTTCTAGCAAACCCTCATCCTTGACGCGCTCGCCGTCTATTGTGGTGTAGCCACCAGCCAGCTCCCAGTCAGCGCATGTTGCAAAATCTTCTATGGTTTTAACGCCGTCTTTTGCCAGAGCAACCAACATTTGTGGTGTTAAGCCGCCAAACTCAGCCAGACTTGGTTCAACCCCAAGCTCTTTGGCTTCGGCAAGTGCTTTTGCATTTATCTCTTCCAGGCTTTCGCGTGCGCGTGCTTGTAGCTCATCAGCAGTGCCTTGATCGAAACCGTCGATGACCAACAGTTCGTCAACTTCGACATATGCGACCTCTTCCAGCGTTGCGAAACCTTCAGACACCAGCAATTGAGCAACAACTTCATCAACGTTCATTGTGTCCATGAACAGTTTTGAACGCACTTCAAACTCGGCTTGACGACGCTCAGACTCTTCAGCCTCGGTCATGATATCAATGTCCAGCCCGGTTAATTGAGATGCAAGGCGCACGTTTTGTCCGCGACGGCCAATTGCCAGTGATAACTGCTCTTCCGGAACAACAACCTCGATGCGTTCTGCATCTTCATCCAATACAACTTTGGACACCTCAGCAGGTTGCAATGCATTAACCAAAAAGGTCGGCGCATCTTCATTCCATGGAATAATGTCGATTTTTTCACCACCCAGCTCATTTACAACGGCCTGTACACGAGAACCGCGCATACCAACGCAAGCCCCAACAGGGTCAATCGAGCTGTCGTATGAAATCACGCCAATTTTAGCACGAGATCCCGGGTCACGGGCAACAGCCTTAATTTCAATGATACCGTCATAAATTTCAGGCACTTCCATTTTAAACAATTCAGCCATGAATTCCGGTGCGGTGCGTGACAAAAAGATCTGCGGACCACGCATTTCCGAGCGGACTTCTTTGATGTAGGCGCGAACACGCTCACCGTTGCGGAACAATTCGCGGTTGATCAACTGATCACGGCGCAGCACAGCCTCGCCACGTCCCACGTCAACAATCACGTTGCCGTATTCAACACGTTTGACCAAGCCGTTGATGATCTCGCCTTCGCGGTCTTTAAATTCTGCATATTGACGCTCGCGTTCAGCTTCGCGGACTTTTTGTAAGATAACCTGTTTGGCGGATTGCGCGGCAATACGGCCAAAATCCATTGGCGGTAGCAAGTCGATGATCAAAGAGCCCACTTCGGGATTTTCGATATGCGCTTTGGCTTCTTCAACGGTCATTTCCGTTGACAGGTTTTCAACCTCTTCGACAACTTCGCGTACGCGTGTCATTGTCAGCTCGCCTGATTTGCGATCGATATGTGCACGAATATCCAGCTCTGCGCCGTAACGGGACTTGGCTGCTTTCGCCATGCTCTCTTCCATCGCCTGAATAACCAGATCGGGGTCGATCATTTTTTCACGCGCAACCGCATCTGCGATTTGCAACAATTCCAGACGGTTTGCACTGGTAATAGCCATAGGTTCAGTCCTCTTCGGTTTGAATTTCGTCGAACGCGTCTTCATCAAAGCCGGCATCTTTGCGGGCCTTTAATGTATGTGCGATCAGTTCATCTGTTAAAACCAGCTTGGCATCATCAAGCCAGTCAAATTGCAGACCGATAATCCCTTCAGGGATCTCAATCAGCACTTCATTATTTTCGACACCGCGCAATTCGCCCTTAAAACGTTTGCGCCCGTCGATTAGTTCTGTTGTTTCGATCTTGGCCTCATAACCTTGCCAATCATCAAAATCTTTCAGCCGTGTCAGTGGGCGATCAATGCCCGGGCTGGAAACCTCAAGTGCGTAATCACCCTCAATTGGGTCTTCCACATCCAGAATTGCGCCAACCTCGGTCGAGATACGCGCACAATCATCAACCTCTATGCCGCCCTCGGGTTTTTCAGCCATGATCTGCAATATGGTGCGTTTGCCGGACATCAGACGCACGCGCACCAGCTCGCACCCCAGATCTTCGATCACGGGGCGAATAATTTCTGCCATGCGCTTATCAATCGCTGTTCTTGCAATCAGATCTGACACGTTTGCTCCAAGCATAAAAAAACGGGCGCGGGGCCCGTCGAGAAATTCCGATGGAAGTCTGGGGGTGGAAGCCAGTCTTACCGCTGTTGAAAAGGGATATAGGCTGAGTCTGACTGGGATGCAAGGGGTTAAAGTGGTGTGTGGTGTGTGAAGATCATTTGCGCACGGCAAAGTCAGCTATGCGGTGTCACCTCAACTGATCGACGCAACATCCATCTATTTGAGCATTGCGGCCACAATCGCCTCTGGACAATCTTCTTGAAGAAGATGTCCTGAATTTGCGATAGGTTCGCATGGGGTGCCCGCGATCAAAGCTGCCAAATCATATCCTT